>NZ_DKSP01000004.1:21198-36568 GCF_002472745.1 Sphingobacterium sp. UBA7253
TCTATTCCTGTTTTTTCACAGGCGCAGAGAGCGAGAGTCAATGCTTCTAAAATCACCGAAAGTATTACAGAAAACCAATTGCAGGCTACAGGTGCTTATTTGCAGAACAGGTACAAACAATTCTTGGAAAGTTACCGGAGCAATCTAGAGATTGTAAACTATTATGAAAATGAAGGACTTAAAAGTGCAGATGTCGTTACAGAAACAATACAAAAGCAGTTCGTTAATGGGGAAATCAATTACCTGGATTTTGTGATACTCATTAATCAGGCCATCAACATTCAAAGCAATTATGCTGATGCTGTCAAAGCACTGAACGATACTATCATACAAATCAATTATATCAATTAAATTCTTATAACAATGTATTCATTCAATATAAAAAATAAAAGCCTGGGCAAGCTAAAAATGTTATTTCCCACTTTAGGAATATTGTTGTTGGTCCAATGCCAAAACAAACCTGAGGAAGCGGTTAAACAAGCTGTTGTAAATGAAAGCAACACCGTCGTGTTAACAGATGCCCAATTAAAGAATGCGGCGGTTGAAACGGTACGTCTTTCAGAAAAAAACATTGCTTCTGTTTTAAAACTAAATGGGAAAATAGATGTCCCGCCACAAAACCTGATTTCGGTAAACGTGCTATTGGGCGGTTTCTTGAAAAGTACCCGCTTACTGCCGGGAATGTATGTACGAAAAGGAGAAACGATTGCCGTTATGGAAGATCCACAATATATAAAGCTGCAACAGGATTATTTGCAGGCCAAATCAAAACTGCACTTTGCGCAACTGGACTATCAGCGACAAAAAGACCTTAACCAAAGCCAGGCCAGCAGCGACAAGGTGATGCAGACGGCACAGGCAGAGATGAATAACCAACAAATTATGATGAATGCCCTGGCGCAGCAATTACGTCTTATCAACATCAATCCCAATAGCCTGTCGGCGGATAAAATCACCAAAACTATTCCGGTTTACAGCGCAATCAATGGCTTTGTGAGCAAGGTAAATGTGAACATCGGGAAATACGTAAACCCTTCAGATGTATTATTTGAATTGGTCAATCCCAATGATTTGCGCCTCAATCTGAAAGTCTACGAAAATGATTTAGATAAACTGAAAATCGGACAAAAACTACTGGCCTATTCCAATGCAGAACCCGATAAAAAATATCAAGGAGAGATCATTCTCATTAGTAGAAATGTTGGGGACGGTGGTATTTCGGAAGTGCATTGTCATTTTGAATCTCCCAGTGTAAGCCTATCCCCAGGCATGTATATGAATGCTGAAATAGAAGCCAAAACCACGTTCGCCCATGCCGTTCCGGAAGAAAGCGTGGTGAATTTTGAGGGAAAGGATTACGTGTTTGTGCAAACCGCAAAACAAACTTATAAAATGCTACCCGTAACCGTAGGCGCAAAAGAAAACGGCTTTGTCCAAATTGTAAACGCAGACGATTTTACAGGTAAAAACATCGTTTCTAAAAATGCCTACACGCTTCTGATGAAATTAAAAAATACGGAAGATGAAGAGTAACATCATACAGCGCAAAAAATTGCAAACCCAAGTAGTTATTGGAGTTGAGCAACCGGGTTACAATTTCAAAGACTATCATATTAAGAACTCATTTATAAAATTAAAACAATGAAAAAGATTCTCTTGATACTCAATTTGATCGTCGTGTTCCATGCATTTGGTCAGACCACAATAAATAATGCAAAACAACAGGCTAAAGAGCAGCACCGGCTGATCCTGTTAAATTTTTCCGGTTCGGATTGGTGCGTGCCCTGCATCAAAATGCACAAAACCATTTTTGAAAATGAAACTTACAAACAAATGGCTGATAGTCTTTTGGTGTATGTAAATGCTGATTTTCCCAGGAAAAAGAAAAACCAACCGCTATCCCAAACCATAAAGGAAAATGAGGCTTTGGCGGAGCAATATAATCCCGGTGGTGCTTTCCCTTATACACTTTTATTGGATGAAGATGGAAAAGTATTGAAAACCTGGGAAGGCCTCCCAAAAGTTGGTGTGGAAGGATTTACGAACGAAATCATCACCCAATATAAAAAAGTAAGAAAATGACACTAAAGGAATTTCGCAAAACCGAAAAGCTGATGGGGAATGCTTTTGAAATCACCG
The DNA here is from genome assembly GCF_002472745.1 of Sphingobacterium sp. UBA7253. Lineage (NCBI taxonomy): Bacteria > Pseudomonadati > Bacteroidota > Sphingobacteriia > Sphingobacteriales > Sphingobacteriaceae > Sphingobacterium > Sphingobacterium sp. UBA7253. The sequence goes on from NZ_DKSP01000004.1 coordinate 23,338, forward strand.
TTGTGGGCGCAGATGAGATTGTAGCCCATCGGCAAATTGATTCTGCCATTGCGGAGATTAAACGCATAGAGCAGTTATTTACCACATATAAATCAGATAGCCAGACAAACCTGATTAATGACAATGCCGGGATACAGCCGGTGAAGGTAGATACCGAAGTTTTTAACCTGATAGAGCGGAGCCTTCGCATCAGCAGCATTACAAACGGTTTTTTTGACATCACTTACGGTGGGGTAGATAAAGGTCTGTGGAATTTTGACAGGTCAATGACCAAGCTCCCTGATGCTGAAACAGCGAAGAAAATGGTTTATCTCATCAATTATCAAAACGTACTCCTGAACAGGGAAAGCAGTACTGTCTATCTCAAAGAAAAAGGGATGCGTATCGGTTTCGGTGGTATTGGGAAAGGTTATGCCGCAGAAATGGCTAAGGACATTTTGCAAAAGCAAGGTGTGGGTTCTGGTATCATCAATGCTTCAGGCGATTTAACCGTTTGGGGTACACAGGCAAACGGCAAACCCTGGACGATAGGAATTGCCAATCCTGATCAGGCCCGGCTGCCATTTTCTTATCTGAACCTTACAGACACGGCTATTGCCACCTCGGGCAACTATGAAAAATATGTGAAGATTGGCGGAAAAAAATATTCACACACCATCAACCCCAAAACAGGAATGCCGATTACCGGGATTAAAAGTGTAACGGTTATCTGCCCCAATGCAGAGATCGCAGATGCGATGGCTACACCTGTAAGTATTATGGGCGTTAAGGCAGGATTGGAAATGATTAACCAAATCCATCAAATAGAATGCATCATCATAGATGATAAAAACAAAATATTCACTTCAAAAAATATCAATTTATTATGAGAACAAATAAGATAATTCTGTTAGGCGCTATCGGTACATTATTGCTTGGCTCTTGCACCACTGTGAAAGAGTATCAGAAGAACAAACTCAACGATGCCGAAATGATACTGAGCAATCGTACCATAGAAAGGACTGAACTGAACTTTCAATCATACCGTGAAGGTGCTTCCGGAGCCAATGCGGGGAAAAGTGGCGGAGGTTGCGGATGTAATTAAAATCAGTGAAATGCTAACATAAAAAAGAAAAATGAAACGAATATATATAAGTGCGTTAGGACTTCTTAGTTTTTATCAGGTCCAGGCACAGCAGATAAAAGAAGATTCTGCTTCGGTAAGAAAACTAAAGGTGGATGAAGTGAACTTAGTGTCGAGTTATTACAGGCAGGATGGAAACAATTCTGCGGTAACAGGCGGTATCGGAACAGAAAAGCTGACAGATATTTCCAATATCATCAATGTAAAACTCATCCGGTATGACAAGAAAAAACGCAAGCACACCTTTGTAGGAGAATTGGGTGTAGACCACTATACTTCAGCTTCCTCTGATAGGATAGATTTGAAAGCCAATTCTTCTGCATCGAGTAGTGACACCCGAGTTTATCCATCATTAACCTGGCAACTGGAGAATGAAGAAAAAGGGAATAGTTTTATGGCAGGTGTATCTTCTTCCACGGAATTTGACTACCAGTCATTTGGGGCAAATATTGGATTCTCTAAGAAAACAGCCAATAAAATGGGGGAATTTACGGCTAATCTTCATGGGTATCTCGATCAGGTAAAACTTATTGCGCCAATAGAATTGAGAACCTACGGAACAAAGGAAGACGCCGGAACAAAAGGTCGGAATACTTTCGCAGCATCACTTTCCTATTCGCAGATTATCAATGCCAATTTGCAGCTCGTATTTCTTGTAGATGCCGTTCAGCAAAATGGACTATTGAGCCTGCCGTTCCACCGGGTATATTTTTCTGATAATAGTGTACATCAGGAAAAACTTCCCGATAATAGGTTCAAACTTCCTTTGGGGTTCCGTGCCAATTATTTCTTAGGTGACAGGTTCATTATTCGTACCTACTACCGCTATTATACAGATAACTGGGGTATAAATTCCCATACTTTCAACATAGAAACACCCGTAAAATTATCTCCTTTTGTCTCGCTCAGTCCTTTCTACAGGTATTATACACAGACTGCGGTGAAGTATTTCGGTGCTTATCAGACACACAGCGAATCAAACGAGTTTTATACCAGCAATTATGATCTGTCCAAATTCAACAGCCAGTTCTTTGGTATGGGTGCGCGTTTCAATCTTCCTAACGGATTATTCGGAATCTCAAAATTCAATATGATTGAGATTCGCTATGGGCATTATACAAAAACAACGGGTATGAAGGGTGATATTATTTCGTTGAACCTCAAGTTTAAATAAAAATGAAATATCTATTCTTAGTATTCCTTGTATGCCCAACGTTACTTTTTTCTCAAAAGATGGAGGCAGACAGTAGCGTAATATCCCAAAAGACAGATCCTGTATATCAGTTTTCGGCAAAGAAGCTCATCATTCCTTCAGTTCTGGTATCGTATGGTATTTTAAGTTTAATGTCCGATGACTTGAAAAAGCTTAACCAATCGACCCGTTACGAGAGCATGGAACATATCTTGCCCGGAGCCAAGATTGACAACTATACACAGTATGTACCTGCTATTGCCGTTTATGGACTAAATCTGGCCGGTGTAAAAGGGAAGCACAATTTTAAGGATAGAACCATCATTTATATAACCTCACAACTCCTATCGGCAGCAATCGTTTTACCCACCAAACAGTTAGTTGGCGAGGAACGTCCGGATGGTTCCAGTAAGACTTCTTTTCCATCAGGTCATACGGCTACGGCTTTTTCATCCGCACATTTTATGTTCAGGGAATATAACGAAACCAATTTTTGGCTAAGTATTTCCGGCTACCCGATTGCTGCCATGACAGGCATCTACCGGGTTTTTAATGACAAACATTGGGTTGGGGATGTAATTGCCGGTGCAGGTATTGGCATTCTGTCTACAGAAATGGCTTATTGGTTATTTCCGACCATTTCAAAATGGTTTACCGGCAAAAAGAATCAGTCATCATTGGTTATTCTGCCCACTTATCAAACAAAACAATTTGGATTAGGAATTATTAAAATATTTTAAAAAATGAAAAAAGAAAATAAAAATCAGTTTACGGCAACCCACCGGATCTTACATTGGTCGGTTGCACTATTAATGTCTGTTTTATTTATTACCGGATTTTTACGGATGTACTGGATGAGCAAAAAAACAATTATTAATACCGTTCAAACCGGGATGCAAAGGCACAACATTTCCCTGGAAAAGGAACAGATAATATCTATGGTAAAAAGCATTCAAAAACCGATGTGGGAATGGCATGAATATGCTGCCTACATGATGGTTCTGGCATTTTTGGCAAGGATAGTTTATATGCTTGTAAAGGGAATTAAATTTCCTGATCCGTTGAAGAAATCCCAGTCGGTAAAGGAAAGAATGCAAGGATTTATTTATATCGTTTTTTACTTGTTTGTCGCCGTTTCTATCATTACGGGATTTTACCTGAAATGGGTAGATGGCCAATGGAGTGACCAGATATCTGCGATACACAAATGGGCAGTTTATTGGTTCCCGATATTCATTTTATTGCATTTTGGCGGAATCGTAATTGGTGAATTGACAAATAAAAGAGGAATCGTTTCCAAGATGATCGGTGGAGAATAAATAAATAATTCATATTAAAAAATAATTGGTAACCTATTAATTTAGTTATTCCGAAAGCAGTTTCAATACTTGAAACTAATCATCTAAAATTAAAAAATATGACAACCTATAATATTCCAAAACATCTCACAGGTCTTTCGGAAGAAGAGCTAAAAATTTCCCAAAATAAATTTGGTTATAACCACTCAGACAGTATAAAAAAGAATACCTGGTACAATATGTTATTGGCTATTCTCAAAGAACCGATGTTGCTTTTACTCATTGCAGTGGCTGTCATCTATGTGATTGTGGGCAATTATTCCGAAGCGGCTTTTATGTTGGGAGCAATCATAGCTGTTTCAGGTATCTCATTCTATCAGGACAATCGCAGCAAAAAGGCACTGGAAGCGCTGCAAAAACTGAACGAACCACTCAGCACGGTTATCCGAAATTCAAAAGTAATACAAATTGCTACCCACGAAATTGCCGTGGGCGATTTATGCATTACTGAGGAAGGAAAAATGATTAATGCCGATGGTGAAATAGTGCACAGCAATGATTTTTCCGTAAATGAAGCCTCTCTTACAGGAGAAAGTTTTTCTGTGTTTAAAAATCAGGATACCGAAGACAGAAAAATATATAGCGGTACTTTGACAGTTTCAGGACTGGCGGTTTTTAAAGTAGAAAAAATCGGTTCAGAAACCAAGCTGGGAAAAATCGGAAAATCCATTCAGGAGATTAAAGAAGAGCGTTCACCACTGCAAATCCAGATTACCAAATTTGTAAAATGGATGGCAGTTATTGGAATAGTGGTTTTTCTGATGGTTTGGGCATACAGTTTCTGGCAATCACGGAATATTATAGAAAGTCTATTGGTCGGGCTGACTTTGGCAATGTCCATTTTACCGGAAGAAATTCCCGTGGCTTTCACTACGTTTATGGCATTGGGAGCGTGGAAACTAATGCGTGAAGGTATAATAATCAAGCGTAGCAGCGTGGTAGAAACACTGGGAAGCACTACTGTAATTTGTACAGATAAAACCGGAACAATTACTGAAAACTCCATGCGACTGAAAGCCCTTTTCGATTACAAATCCAATCAGGTTTTTGACGAAGAACGTTTCAATGCACCCGAACTTTCCGAACTCATTGAGTTTGCGATGTGGAGCAGTGAACCCGTTCCGTTTGATCCGATGGAAAAAACACTTCATGAGATTTATGAGCAAGCTCAACCGAATGACCGACGGAAAGATTTTCAAATGGTGCACGAATATCCGTTGGACGGTAAGCCTCCGATGATGACGCATCTTTTTGAAAACCATTCTGGCGAAAGAATAGTGGCAGCCAAAGGTGCTCCCGAAGCCATTCTTGCTGTTTCCAATCTTTCGGAATACGAAAAAGACAAACTGCGTCAGCATATCAGTGATTTTGGCAAACAAGGTTACCGGATATTAGGCGTTGCCAAATGTTATTTTAAGGGAAACAATTTTCCCGAAAAACAGCAGGATTTCAATTTTGATTTTTTAGGATTTACTGTGTTTTACGACCCTCCTAAAAAAAATATCCAGCAAGTATTCAAGAAAATTTACGATGCCGGAATTAAAGTAAAAGTGATTACAGGCGACAATGCCGACACCACAAATGCCATTGCCCGACAAGCGGGTATTGTCAACCATACTCCGGCTGTTAATGGTGCTGAAATCATTCATCATTCCGAAGTAGAATTAATAGAGCTTTCAAAGACAACAACCTTATTTACAAGGATGTTTCCCGAAGCAAAGCTGGCAATAGTAAACGCTTTGAAGCAAAACGGAGAAGTGGTGGCTATGTTGGGTGATGGTGTGAACGATGCCCCTGCACTGAAAGCCGCTCATATTGGTGTCGCTATGGGAAACAAAGGAACAGAAATAGCCAAAGCAGCAGCCTCACTGGTGATTACCAACGATGATTTAGACAAACTCATTACAGGAATTGCTGCAGGGCGCCGGATTTACGCCAATATCAAAAAAGCTATTCAGTATATTATCTCTATTCATATTCCGATTATTCTCACCGTTTCACTGCCTTTGTTTTTAGGTTGGATTTACCCGCATATTTTTACGCCGGTACATGTTATTTTTCTGGAGCTCATTATGGGGCCAACCTGTTCCATTGTCTATGAAAACGAACCGATAGAGAAAAATGCAATGTTACAAAAGCCACGTAAAATGACAGAAACCTTTCTGAACCGGAAAGAATTAAGCATCAGCATTATTCAAGGCTTGATAATTACAGCAGGTGTATTATTCGTTTATCAATTTGCCGTTCAAAAGGGAAGTAACGAAGAAACTACAAGAGCAATGGTTTTTACTACCTTAATTTTTTCCAATATATTTTTGAGTCTAGCGAACCGCTCTCTCACTTATAGTATATTCGACAGCTTCAAATACAAAAACCGTTTATTTCCGGTTATCATCGGAGCAACGTTGGCATTACTTTTTGCCATATTGTATATACCCCGTTTTGCTGATTTCTTTAATGTAACCGGGTTGAACATCCCGGAATTAGGAATGTCGTATTTAATTTCGGCGGCTTCGGTTCTGTGGTTTGAGATGTATAAATGGATAAAAAGAAGATAATAAAGCAATGATTTTGCAATGCGAGATTACTTTTAAAACCTCCACAAAGGAAAATATGCCGTGAATATCGTAATTGGTGAATTGACAAATAAAAAAGGAATCGTATCCAAGATGATTGATGGAGAATAAAATAATTTAAACTAAACAATATAAATAACTACAAAAATGGAATTGGAAAAACATTATGTAAACAGAGTGGGTTGGCTAAGGGCGGCTGTTTTAGGCGCTAATGACGGATTGCTTTCCACCACAAGTATTGTAATCGGCGTTGCCGCCGCAGAGCCCAACCGACATGCTATAATTTTGGCAGCTTTGGCAGGAACCATCGCAGGCGCTATGTCGATGGCCGCAGGAGAATATGTTTCTGTAAGCTCACAGTCGGATACAGAAAAGTCGGACATCAACAGGGAGAAGATGGAGTTAGAAAAAATGCCTGAAATTGAACTCCACGAATTAGCAAAAATTTATGAAAAAAGAGGGGTAAGCAAAGAAACCGCAATGCTCGTCGCGAAAGAACTAACAGATCACGACGCTTTAGAAGCACATGCAAAAGATGAATTGGGAATAAATGAAATTACGATAGCAAAGCCTTTTCAGGCCTCCATAGCATCTTTTTTCTCCTTTCTTTCAGGTGCTGCATTGCCAATGATTCTCGCAATTTTTGCTCCAGAAAAAGATATGGTGTATTACCAATATGCTTTTTCAATTGTTTTTCTGATGATTTTGGGGGCTTTAGCGGCTAAAACCGGAGGATCCAACATTGGGGTAGCCGTCATGAGAATCTGCTTCTGGGGAACTATTGCAATGGCCGTAACTGCTATTGTAGGGCATGTATTTGGTGTAAATGTTTCCTGAGAAAGATGAATAACAAAATCAAATGAATATTCAATTTTAATATGAATGACAACTGAATATCGATGCAAATGTACTTAGAAAGAATAAAGAAGTATGTAGTCCGCCTATTTGAATTGCGGACTACACCGGATCTGTGCTACCATAATCTGGAACATACACAGACCGTTGTTAAAAACGCAACCGAAATGGCAGATTTTTATCATTTAAACGATAAGGAAAGATTTGTTTTGTTCGCAGCGGCATGGTTTCATGATACCGGTCAATTATTGGGGCCAATGGATGGTCATGAAAAAAGAGGGGCATATATTATGGAACAATTTCTACATAGCCAGAAAATTGATCCCAGTACTATTGCTGAAATAAGCAAAGCAATTATGGCAACAGTGTTAAACGCTGAACCTGAAGGTTTGATCGAAGAGATTTTAAGGGACGCTGATGTATATCATTTAGGAACCCATGATTTTCGACAAATAGATAAACTTGTATGGAAAGAAACAGAGCAACGTACCAAGAAAAAAATAGCTGATAAATTACAAAAATCATTGGTCTTTCTCAATAAGCACCAATTTTATACCACTTATTGCAAGGACAGGCTCTTAGCCGGAAAGAATGCGAATGTGGCTTATCTCAAAAGTTTGATAAAGGCTTCTTAAGAATGCAAATAATTTTATTATTGAATATTTATGATTTAATACAAGGGAAACACTTTAACGAATAACCATTTTAAACTAGCTTTTAAATGAAAGATTATTGTAAAAATATAATAAGAGAATTAGATGATGAAATTAATGAGTTATCTGTCGAATTGAATGACTCTTTAGCGATATACGAAAAGGCTATTGGCTTAACTATAGAAAAAATAGCTGATTTAAAACAATTTGTAGTAAAAATTGGGTTTAAAGACATTAATGAAGAAATCCACTTTTTCAAAAATCTGAAACCTACCATTGTTTCAAAACTAATTTACTATAATGCCATTTATAAAATTGAAACTAAGAAGCCTAATGACGCAAAGGCTATTCGGAAATACTTTAGAGAAGAATTGAAAAAATTGAAAAGGTATTTTGACAACAATCTCGAATTTTATAAATACTACCGAACGAACAATTCCTTTGTCGATGAAAAGCTGTTTGTTCTAGGAAAACATGATATAAAATTAAGTTTGGACACTGTTTATTTTGAAACAGACCATAGATTTTCCACTTCCCACGATTATAAAGCTGCAAAGATTATTGCCAATGACCTGATACAACTCTATCTTGAAGATCAGCTAAATAATACTAATTATAATTGTAATCATAAAAAATCCAATAACCCACCTTTAAACTGGACAGGCAACAAAACCGCTTTAACCGAATTGATTTACGCCTTATATTCACAAGGGGTATTTAGAAATGCAGACATCAAAGTCATCGCCAAAACATTTGAAAGTACATTCAATATCAGTTTGGGTGACTTTTATCATACATTTATGGAACTTAAATCCAGAAAAATAAACCGGACGAAGTTTCTTGACAGCCTATGCGCTGCGCAACTCCCTGTGAAAAAGAAAGGGATTACCTTAAACAATATGCGTAGCCTTTTTTTCACTGATAAATAAATGTCTCCAGCTTTTGGGGGTAAGTCCATCATCTGATAAGACTCGTCTATCAAGTGATCTGCTTTTGCTGAAATATTGCGTTCTTGACGCTCGATTTCAGAAAGTATAGTACTCAATGAGAAATTCATATCCTATAAATTTTATAAGCGGAAAATTCCGCAAATACAAAATTTATACTTTAAAATGAATAAAAAGCCCAAGCTATGCCCAACTTGGGTAAGATTTTTCTATCCAAAGTGTAATAAAAGAAAGACATTAGACCCGGGCATACTCAATCAGGCTGTTTTGTATGGAGGGTTAATTCACTGTGCTGCAATCCCCATTCAATCATAGATTCAAGGACTGTTTTGAACGATTCACCCGATTGGGTCAGTTCATACTCCACCGTAATCGTAGTAGAAAAAGATACCGCAGATATTATCTCTTATCAAAAAAACAGGGCAGATAATGTGAAGCTGGAAATCGAAACTAATTAGAGGCGGGTGAGGCAGAATAGTGCAGGGATTATTGAAAGTGAAATGGAACGCATTAAGAATGACCCAGATTTACAGCGTTTGGTACTACAGGAAAAGTAGCCAGTCACGGACTTGCTTTCACCAGGGGCATTTTTTACCCTGCAAAATAAATATTCAATTGTTTTATTGAATATAAGGAGTGGTTTTTATACCTTTATGGAAACAGAAAATAAATATGCGATATTTCATTTTTTTATTTGCCGCTATGCTGCTATTCAGCACTGGAATATCTGCACAGAAAAAACAGGAGTTTTATGAAATAAAAGTTTATCATTTTAACACCATAGAACAGGAAAATATTATTGATAAATATTATGAAAAAGCCTTTATTCCTGCCGCTCACAAATTGGGAATAAAAAGTATTGGTGTGTTTAAACCGATTGCAAATGATACGGCAACAAAAAAATACATATATGTAATTCTTCCTTTAGCTTCTGCAGAGCAAATGATTAGCATACCTTCCCAACTTGAAAGAAACGCTGACTACATGAAAGCAGGAGATGAATATATCAATGCCCCGTATACGACCCCACCGTATACACGATTTGAATCTATTTTTTTAAAAGCATTCAAAACAGCACCGCTGATGCAATTGCCTAAGCTTAGCTTACCGAAAGCAGAACACGTGTATGAGTTAAGAAGTTACGAAGGACATACTGAAAAGATTTATCGTAATAAGGTGCACATGTTTAATGAAGGGGGTGAGGTGCCTCTTTTTAAAAGATTAAACTTCAATGCAGTTTTTTATGCGGAGGTAATTACAGGCAGCCATATGCCCAACCTTATGTATATGACAAGTTTTGAAAACATGAAAGATCGAGATGCCCATTGGAAAACTTTCGGAGACGATAATGAATGGAAAACTTTGTCTGCAAAACCCGAATATCAAAAAAATGTTTCCAAGGCAGACATCATACTGATGAAGGCTACTGCTTATTCAGACTATTAAACCTTTCAGCTAAAACCCTACTTCCCTTATAATGTCCGTCTTCAAAGAAAAGTTCACCGGTATTGTGTTAAATTCTAAAGGAGGCATACTGGCATGAGATTAAAGTTAAAGAACAAAATAACACACAAAATAATGAAATGAGTAATTTCGATAACTATTTCGACAACCATTATATCCATAAAACTAATTGGCTTAGAGCGGCAGTCCTTGGTGCAAATAATGTTATATTATCAGTGGCCAGCATTGCTATTGGTGTAGCTATGGCCATTGACTTTTGCTACGTGTCATTAGTGGTCATTGTAACAAAGACAAAGTAACCCTAAAAAATATCATGACAAGTTAAAAATAAAGCGACTAACAAACAATGGAAAAAGCATTAAAACCAGAAGATATTACAGACTTATTTTTGGAATACATAAACACAGGAAATATTGATGGACTAATATCAATATATGAAGATGACGCTGTTTTAATTACAGACAGAAATCACTCATTTGCTAAAGGTAAAGTAGAAATAGGAGATTTTTACATTTCATTATTGGTTGATAAACCTATATTTGAAAAAGGTCAACAGCGACCAGCAATTATCAATGGAAATTTAGCGTTGACTTCATCCAGACTTTTAAATGGATTTGTGACTGCCGAAGTTGCGCGACAACAAAATGACGGAACTTGGAAATGGAGTATTGACCAGCCAATTATTGCTATTGAGAAAGATGAAAAATAGAACAACGAACCGCTAACAGGGTATTTGCAATAGTGCGGCTTGACATTAAATGCTCGACTTTGGTAATTCTATTTAACTTTAGGACAAAACTCGGCTGACGGTTCGCTATTTCCGCACCATCCCAAATTCTAATTTTAAAATATGACAGATTCAAATAATAAAGAGATTAACTATACATCATTAGATATTGCTATTAAAAGAAGTAATGACTTAGAAAAGGATTTACATCTTAATCCTCAAAACATAGAGTTTTAACTGGAGATAGACCTACTGGGAATTTGCACATTGGACATTATTTTGATTCATTACAAAATAGAGTTCGTTTGCAAGATTTGGGTGTGGAAACCTATATTTTAATTGCAGATTATCAAGTATTAACTGATAGAGATATTTTTCAGGATATTTCTAAATTCGTTACAGAACTTACTTTAGATTATTTGGCTTGTGGATTAGACCCTTTAAAAAATAAGACACATATTTTTTCCCCCTAGTCACATACCGGAACTTAATCAACTAACGATACCATTTTTATCATTGGTTTCAAATGCAGAACTTAATAGAAATCCCACTACAAAGGAAGAAATTACAGCTTCGGGTCAAAGTGTTATCAATGCCGGAATGTATACATATCCCGTTCATCAGGCGGCTGATATTTTATTTTGTAAAAGTGATGTTGTTCCTGTCGGGAAAGACCAACTCCCTCATATTGAAATGGCAAGAACAATAACAAAAAGGTTTAATACGAAATTTAAAACAAATGTTTTTAAAGAACCGATTGGTTTATTAAGTGAAACTCCTGTGATTTTAGGAATAGATGGTTCTCAAAAAATGAGTAAGAGCAGGAATATTCCATCCCATTTTTTTTGTACTTTTGTAATTGATTTACAAGGAAATTCGAAGAATTTGAATGCGATGAGCACCATTACTAAATCGTTACCGACAACGATAGATCGCCTCGTAAGCTGTTATTTATAAGCTACTTTAGCTTTTTCTAACGTTTTTTTAAAAAAATAGTAAGCAAAATACTATCTTATATTCATAAAAAGATAATATTTTGTAAACATAGGATCATTTTTATTTTTTTATTTTGGTGATAATGAGTAATATGATTTTATATCGCCTTGTTTTTATAATCCTATTTGGTCTTAATATCATTTTTCTGTCTTGCGATAATACCGACCACACCATCAAAATGAAAGGTTCAGATACGGAGGTCAATCTCGCCGTTAATTTAGCCGAAGCATATAACCAAACGGACCCTACATTCAGTATGGCCATTTCAGGCGGAGGCTCGGGACTCGGTATTACTTCGCTATTAAATGGACAAGCAGATATCGCCAACTCATCACGTCCCCTGACCGAAGAAGAACTGGCGCTCTTCAAAAAGAACAATATGCCTTTAAAGACTGTTGTTTTTGCCGAAGATGCCACTGCATTTGTCGTTCACAGTGATAATCCCATCACGGAGCTGGACGTAAATACACTATCAAAAATCATGAGTGGCGAAGTCGAAAACTGGGAATCAGTAAGCGGACAGCATGTTCCAATAAACATATACGGCAGGCAGAGCAGCTCAGGTACTTACTCATTTATTCGCAAAAAGCTAAAAATAGCCTATAGTCAAAAGGCGAAGGAAATGACCGGAAACGCACAAATTCTGGAAGCCATCAAAATTGACAAGTCTGGTATCGGTTATGTCGGGGCTGGTTATATTTCGAAGAAGATTCAAGACAACAATGGAATCAAGGTATTGAAAATCAAAAACAACGTGGATTCCATTGCCATATCCCCATTAGACCCAACAGCTATAAAAAACAGATTATACTTCTTTCAACGCCCCCTCTATCAGTTTATTCCCGAAAAATCATGGAGCAAAGTGCTTTCATTTATTCAATTTGAGACAAAGGGTGAAGGGACTAAGATCATCGAAAACTCAGGTTATTACCTTATTCACTAAAATAACATGCAGTACAAACAACGAATAACTATGTATCCGTCCTATGAACTACAGTTCTGTTGATTTTTTAAAGTTCTGCGGATAAAGATTCTTTAAGTTTTTATGGTTTATTGACATGATGTTTTGCAGCGTATGCTTTAACCACTCGAAAGGGTTGACATCATGCTTTTTGCAGATAGCAAAGAATGAGTAGATCATCGCTGCACGCTGTGCTGCTTCATGGCTTCCGGCGAAGAGGTAATTTTTCCGGCCCAGGTTATGTAAAGTTTTACATAACCTGGGAGAAAGTCTAAGAAAAAAAAGGTAATATTGTCAGGTCATTGGTAATGATAACCCTTGAACCAAAATCAGGGGGGTCAGTATGCCCGGAATGGGGTCAACATCATCGGAATATGCA
>NZ_DKSP01000088.1:0-12448 GCF_002472745.1 Sphingobacterium sp. UBA7253
AAGATGATGTATAATTTGGTATTCGTCATGGATATCGTGGTTAAAATTAATTCTATTAAATAAATAGCGTATTTTCTGACAGCTTAATAATTGAATAGCCTAAAAATAGTAGAAATATATAATTGATTCGTGAGTTGTTTACAATTCGCAGCATATATTTATAATGTGTAAAAGCTGGAAATAAATGGTCGTGTGTCTATGTACAGGCCGGTATCCTTTATTTAAAACTTTAATGATAAATAATATTTTGATTTGGTTTTGTTTATTTATATATTTGTATATATAAACTATATTAATGTATTCTATTTTGTTTTTCTTTTCATGGGAAAACAAAGTGTTTGCTCTGTCTATATTGCCAGCGACGGTGAAACACTTTTTCGCTAAATGAATGATTTGAATACATGTTGATTTAAATGCTGGTATTTCCTGAAAAGCCAAGGGGCGAACGTCTATATGTAGTAATGTGTTAACCCCTCTTTAGTCTCCTTGGTTGTAATACTGTTTTTTTTTACAATAAAGTATTGATTATTTGCAATAATGATCTGTAACAGTCTGATCTGTTGGGGTAATTTATTGTGCCAAATTTTTAATCTTAAATCATTTAGTATGGAAATTAATAGCCAATTAATTATCGATAGGCTTTCTCAGCGTATGGATCTCGATCGTGCCTATCTTTTTAAATATCAGTTTCTCGGGCAGGATCATTATCATTTGCTTCTTGCGCTCAAGCATGTGAGCGGGCTTTCACCGAAGGTATTAAAACCTATTGTGGAATTATGTTTAATGGACCAGAAGAATATTTCCTTTGAGCTGGTGCCAATTGCTGAAATGCTCAGTAAAGTCAAAGTGGGCAGCCTGTATTATTCCTATGCCTCCCTACCCGAAAATACCATATATCAGGCTAGTAGCAAAAAGAACCCACCCCTTCAAGCGAAAGAACTAAAAAGTGTCCTAGAAATAGCTGATGAATATTACCAGAAGCTCTTGCCTATTTCAGCGGGATTCCTACAGGGGGCTGAAACATTTGGTCAGCAGGGGAACTATCAAAGGGCTGTATTTATGTTACATCAAAGTATGGAAAATCATTTGCGTTTTTTACAGCTAATGATTGACGGAAAAGCCAATAATGTACATCATGTTAATAACAGAATTAAAAGCCTCAATGAACATTTTTCCATGTTAAGGGAGTCCATTGTCGGAAAGGATGAGGAAGAAAAGAAACGTTTTAGATTATTGGACAGCGCCTTTGATGCGGTGAAACAAAACAAGGATCTCGAAATCTCCGCCTTTGACGCCTCCTGGCTTTATGAGCATTGCAAGTTTGTTCTTTATACGATTGAACAGCTGTACCTGAGTTTTATGGAAGGCCTTAAAGCGGGCCATGAAAAATTGTTGGCAATAGCGGAACAAAAAGTCGCGAATAAAAACGTCGAAGTTGCAGTAGGTAATCTGGCGGCGAAGGACGCTGCATTATCGAATGCTACGGCCTCGCAGTTTCATGCATTTCCTTGGCCGGAGCGGTATGAGACAGATATACTTCATGTGCTGGCTCAGATTCGTCAGGAGAATAATCCCGAACAAATGATGCTGCTCAATTATTACGTCAGCGATGCGCATGGGAAAGGACTTTTTCATTTTCCACCGCAGGAAAATGAAAAGGCAGAAATCTACCTTGCAGTAATAAAAAAGAAAATAGGTCACTGTCATTTTCGAAAAATCGTTTATGGTGGAGTTACTGCAATTGTAGCTTTTATGAGTACAGATTTCCTGGCAACAAAACTGGATCTGGGCAGCCGTTTCTCCCATACCATCTGGAATGAATCTGTTGTTGTTTACCGTCGTCCGAGTTATAAGCCAACATATTCCGTTTCTCCGATCAATTGGCATGATACATTGTTTAAGACATCCATTTCATGGACACGCAATTCAAAACTCATGCAGGATCTGCTAGGTGTATTTGCTTTTGAAGGACTTGCTAGTCCACAATTGGCTGTATTATTTTTAAATCAATTGACTTCAATTGGACTATACAGTTATCTCTACCTACGGATCGGTTATGCCCCAATGAATGTGACGATAGCCGATCTGGTGGACTGGACCTGTATCTGTGATAAAAAGGTTAAGGAGTTTTTTACCGCCAGAGGTGATGTAGAAGAAATATTGAATGCAGAGTTATTAAAACAGATGAAAGGGCGGGTCTATGAGCTTCCTTCACAATTAGCTCAGCTTGATATGGACTACTTTAGGTCAAAAGCGAGAGAAATTACAGATTTCTTTGTCGATTTGTGCGACCGAAGTATAAAATATATGGAAGTGAAATCTGAAGGTAAATTAAACGAAGTGATATGATGGGAATTGGCTTTAACTGCATTACGACGGATGCTAAGATCCGTTCAGCCGAAAAAATACTTCCAAAAAGAAATTCTAGTGAACCTCTTGTAATTCCTTGGGAAGATGGATTTATAGGGAGAATGACTCCGCGCTACCTGAGCAAATATTATGCTGATGATGAGATTCCATTTATGGAACGAGAGAATATTGTTATTCAGGTCCGACCGTATCCACCGAAATATGAACTTAAGTTAAAAAAGTTCTCGGGTACTACGGTTAAAGTCGAGCTGACTACGGAACACCTCAGCATTAATTGTTCTTGTAGCGACGATGTAGCAGGGCTTTGCGTACACGAAGCAACCCTGTTATCGAATAAATTACTGGATAGTTGCCCAAATTATTTAAAGGGCCTATATCGGGCTGAAATCAACAATTTGCCACCATGGAAGAAAAAGATCGTGCCATTTAAGGTCTGTGAGAACTATTCTTATGCGGCGTTAACTGTAGAAATGAATAATGAATATGGACGATTTTATCGTTTAGCTACTAATGATTATGAGAATGGACTTCGTCTGCCTGCACGTAACTTGGAAGGATATCTCGATTTAAAGCGAAACGATGAAGTATGTTTTTTTGTTACAATAAATTTTTCCGCTTTTGGTCTGCCTGTTTTTTTTCCTTTTCATTATAAATTTAAACGCTCTCGTTCCTTTTCGCACTCTTATCTATTGGACGAAAGTAACTTGAAGATGTCTTTAAATTCTTATGATCAGTATCTGGAATTGTTCAGTCGTCGATTTGCCGCCCTCCTTTATGAAGATAAAATACTTCGGGAAGAGAAGAAGGATCTAATCAGTGAAGATATCAACTACTTCGAGCGGAAACAATGGGAAATTATACAGATATGGCGTGATTTACTGGAGGATCCTCCGTTTCCAATTAAATTACGTTTTGCCCAAACATTTAAACGCTATCGATTTGCACATCAGATTAATTTGAAAAATTCGAGCGTGCTGGGTGCCGCTACATTAACTAAAGCACGGGGGAATTTGCAGCTCAAAGTCGAAATTGATGATCAGGATCAATATCTGAAAATGCGAATTTGTCTCTATTACAGAAACCAGCTAATAGATTGTCCTGAGTTTTTGGGGGATGAAAATTGTTTCTTTCTGAAAATATCTAACGAGGAAATTTTATTTATTGATAATCTGACCCAGGCTGGAGTATTGCAAAAGTTTAGACAATGGAAATATAGATTGACTGTCTTTAAAGAGAATTATCATGCCTTCTTAAACGATTATCTGATACCCCTATCAAAAATAGCGGAACTTGTCATCTTAAATAGGGTAGGGGAAAATATGACAATTCCTCAAGTCTTTAAGCCGTTTAAAAAAATAGCTACTATTTCTGTAATTGACCAATTCCTTTGTATAGCGGCTTTTGCCGAATATGAGAAAGAGGGTAGGTTTTTGTTAAACTCCAGTAGCAATTTGATTTTAGGGGAGAGACAGAATCAATTGGCATATTTTGAAAGGGATAAGCTCGAAGAACAGGTTTTTCAGGAATTTGTTAAAACACAACATCCGATTCTTAAGGAGACAGCATTAGAAAATAACTGGTTGATTCCTTTGAAAGAAATTGAAAATACCACTTGGCTATTTGATTTCATGGAAAGCTGCTCTCTCAATGAAATTTCGTTAGAAATTGACCATCTTCAGCAAGGTAGCGCATACTATCCTTTCCCTCTAAATTGTACTGTACGTAATATCCGTTTGGAAAATAACCTATGTTCAATTCTACTGGGGCCGAAATTTGGAAGACACACAATTTCAATGGATGAATTTGAGGATTTGATTATGGGAACAGATAAAGTTTTTACTCTTACTGAAGGGGCTTTTGGCATTATACGCCGCGCTGACCGAGAAATCTTCAGGCCATTGTTTTTAGGAGGAAGAAGAGAAGAAGATTGTTTTGTCTTAAATACAATTCAACTTGTGTCTATGCAGAAGGTTTTGGATAAAATAGATAAAAAAATTATTCAGGACAGTATTCGGGAACGTCGTGAAAAACTCGCAGCTTTGGATGAAATCCCTCTTTTGGAAATCCCTAGAAGCTTAAAAGCGCAATTACGACCTTATCAGCAGGTAGGTTTTAGCTGGCTCACTTTTTTGAATGAATTTCAGTGGGGCGGCCTTTTGGCTGATGATATGGGTTTAGGGAAAACATTGCAGATTATAACAGTGCTGGAATACTTTTATCAACAGCATTCTACAGGAAAATCTGCTTTAGTGGTTGTCCCGAACTCTCTTTTGTTCAATTGGGAAAATGAATATAAAAAGTTCGCCCCCTATCGAAAAATAGAAATCTATCATGGGAAACACCGGGAAGCATTTATTTTTGAAGAGGAAGGCACTGTAGTTCTTACGACATATGGAACGATGTTGACTGATGCGGCGTATTTAACCAGTTTAGACTTTAGCTATCTGATTATGGACGAATCCCAAGCCGTCAAGAACCGTAATTCGAAGCGTTTTGAGGTGCTGTCAATGGTTAAGGCCGATTACCGTGTAGCGATGACAGGAACGCCAGTTGAAAACGGTATACAAGATATTTATGCGCAAATGTCTTTAGTTAATCCTGGTTTCTTTGGAGATTATCGAAATTTTAATAAGGCATATAAGGGTGTCAAAGAGGTAGATATGGTTCAAGAGACGACTTCTAGCCTCCAAAAGATGATCCAACCTTTTATTCTTCGGCGTACAAAAAAACAGGTTGCTTTGGACCTTCCTGAAAAGACCGAAACAATTCTCTATATGGATATGCTTCCAGAGCAAAGGAAAATATACGATAAGGTCAGAAAAATATTCAAGGGAGAGATTGAAAATAATCTGAATAGCGCTGATTCCACGAAATCCAAATTTTTAGCGATCGAGGCGCTGCAAAAACTACGGCAGCTTTGCAACTCCCCCATTCTGATGAAAGATGGCGGCTTCGGTCATGAATCTATTAAATTGGATTTTATTGATGAGATCATGGATGAAGTAGCTCCAAATCATAAGATTCTTCTCTTTTCGGCGTATACTTCCATGCTTAAGCTGGTGGCTCAACGAATCGAAAATAAGGGAATAGCTTATGTCTACCTTGATGGTAAGATGAATCAAGATCAGCGGCAAAATGCGGTCGAAAGATTTCAGAACGAGGACGAATGCCGTGTGTTTCTCATTAGCCTTAAAGCGGGAGGAACCGGCTTAAATCTAACGGCTGCCGACTATGTCTATATTTTGGATCCCTGGTGGAATCCTGCTGCCGAAGCACAGGCGATAGATCGTTGTTATCGAATAGGGCAAGAAAAGCATGTGATGGCTTATAAGATTGTTTGTCGGGATTCCGTTGAGGAGCACATCTTAGCCCTTCAAGAAAGTAAAAAACGAATATCCGAAGGACTGATTTTAGATGAGGCTAATCTAATGAAATCGATCAGTAAAGATGAGCTGCTTAAATTATTTGAATAACCAATTGTACACTATAATGATCAAAAAAGTATCTCCACAAAAAGCATCCTATGGGGGAATGATGTTTTCGCACGATTTTCAACTATGGTACACCTATCTAAAACGGAGAATAGAAAAGGGCTGGAGACCTGAAGAACTGTCGTTCTTGGTTGGTAGACCTGATCATGCATATTTAGACTTTGAAAAAATGTATCAGGTACGAAGTTTTTTGACCCAGGAATCGATCTTGCTGGATCGAATATACATGAGCTCATGCATTGAACCGATGGAATTCCATCGCGAAAGATATGAAGTTACCGAAGAACGTCTCGTCCGTCTTCATATTGAAGAGGACGAGGTCAGGTGGCATTATTCTATCGAAATTCCTTGGCAGTTTGTCTCGCAAAAAAAGTCTTCAATTGCATTGCAATTTGAGGAATGGAAAGCTGAAAAAGATGTCCAGCTTGAATCGGATGCGATGTTACATGTGCGCCAAAAGATTGAAGAGCTATTGGATCTGGAATTCTTTGGGCATGGTGCAGCTCCTTGGCAACTGTTTCGGAAAGTTAAGGAAACGGGACAGGTTCATCTCCAGATTTATCCAAGGCATTTGAAAAATGTGCTGTATGGACTCATTCAGCAAAACAGGTTGGTCGTCAGAAATGTAGAAGGAAGGTATTCTTTTTATCCGGTTGATAGAAAGGAGGAGCATGCAAAATTTAATTAATGATATTGGCAGAGAGAGATTTCGCGCAGAATTTTCCATGTACTATGCGGGTATTATTTATCTCCTGATATTAAATCGGATCAGCTGCGGTTTTACCCGTGAAGAAATGGCTTTCTTAATGGGACAAGAGCAAACCTATGTTAAGGAAATGGAAGAACTTAAAATTCCGGCCGGAAATCTTGAAGTTATGGTGCATCTCAGTTGGGTATTTAATCGTAGGGGTATAGATATCAGTAGATTTGACAATAAATCTAGCTATCAGTTTGAGTTGACGATTTGGGAAGAAAAGGCTATTCGATACTATCAAATGGAATATTTTATCAATTCCGTTGAAACCATGACTTTTTTTCAATTAATGGAGGAAATCAGGATAGAAGATTCAGCCCAAGCTGAACAGTTCGCATGCGATTGCATGGTAGTGGAAATCGTTTTGGGTAAGCTTATCGAGATGGATTATTTTAAGAAATATAGAACACCGCTTGAACTATGGCGTTATGCGGAAAAGTATCTGGGAGAAAAAATTTGCATAAAAAGCTTGATGCATGAAATTGGCGTGTTCGTAGGAAAGAAAGGGAGTGCACCGCTGCGGAAAACTAAAGCCAAGAGTTTTGGCTTCCGCTATATCGCACATAAATAAAAAATATTAAAAAATATGGAAGATATAATTGGAGTACCTTTAAAGGTACCACGAAATTTTCGGTTAATATGTGAGCTTTTTGGTATCGCTGTACCAGCTTTTATCCAATTGTTTTTGGATCATTACTCTTTTATAGATCAAAATTTTAAAGATAATTCAAGCTATAATATTGTGACTAGGGCTATACGTTTTATCAACGATAAAATTCCTAAAGACCATAATCGTTTGAAGATCGAATTCAAAGATAATGACAGGGATGTTGGGATAAAATTATTGCGACGTCAGGTAAAATTAGCAGTCAATAGAAATTATAGTACCGGCGAACGCAGAAATAGAGGGCGTATTATTACTGCGCAGCTTTATGATCTTTTTGCTAAAAAGGTAATGCTTAAAGATCGAATTTATTTAGATGAAAACATATACTTTAAATTGAGTAAGGATTTTCTGCTGACTTGCATTATGAATTCCGTTCATCCATCGCATTATATCAATACCATGATGCTGCAGGCATCAACACCTGATTTTTTAGCAGCAATGCACCTCGATAAAGCGACTTATAATCCAGTTTTGGGATTTATTCATCGTGTCCTTGACGGTTATGGCGGCCTTATTGATTGGGAATATCGTAATACATCTTTTTTTAAACGATTTATAATGGATTTGCAGGAGCTTAATAAACGATATTTTTTCTATCGGGATCTTGATCAAAGAGTTGCACTTTATCACGTCTGGCTAGATAATCTTTTGGAAACTAAGGAGGACTAATTTGAGTTATAAACAACCTTTGGAAAGTTTGGGAAACAACCTGTCTTTTGATGAAGATGGCGTAATCTTACAGCGGTTAAATAGAGGTAACTAGGATAAAAAAAATGATGACTTCTTAAATTAAATAAATAATGGAAACATTCGAAAATATTAAATTGACAACAGCATTTAAACAGTTCTGCGATCTGTTCAATTTCACACCGGAAGAAGTTGTACAGGAATTTATTGATAAAATTGACATTGCAGAGTATATGTGTGATCCAATACAACCCGATCGCTGGGCTAATCTATTTGCGATGGAATATTTGATCCAATATACACAGTCCGAAAACAGTATTGTTGAATATAGGGAATTTGCAGAAGAGTGGGTGAAAATGATGGAGACTGGTGGAGATGATCTGATCGGAAATACAAGACTACTGTTGGATGCCTGGCACAAAAAAGTTTTAGAGGATCGTATTCATAGTATTATGAAAGAAGATGAAGGGGACGATATAGCGTAACTTTATGTTAAGTTTGATCAACCTTGTAAAATACGACGATCAAAATGTTTAAACCTAACTCGTCATTAATTGGCTAACGATAGTGATTATAACATGCAATCAAAATGAATTGCTATATTTAATCATGCATGCAAAACCTGAACAACGAAAAACATCATTAGTACCAGTATTATGTAAAGTTTTTATTGGTACTATTGGTGTTTTTGCTATTTTGACAGCTTGTTTCTATCATAATCAACTTGACGTTGACGGCAACTTGACAATAGGATTTCCCTGGACATTTTATAGGGAAGGAAGCGGCTATAGCCCAGATCTTAATGAGCAGGTTGGATACCATGAATTTGAACCTCTAAAATTGATCGGCAATATTCTTTTTGCTGCAGCCCTGGCTTTGATGATCTTCCGGATTTATAGCCTCACCATGCGAAAGCGCTAAGTGGTCTATGAATTTCATAAAGAATGTCAAGCATACTTTTTTAATTTGAAGCTCTTTAGCTACATCAGATTATTCTCCTTAATAAGATTTCTGTAAAACTGTAAACTTTCCTCCAAATAAGAGATATAACTTTCTTTGTCGCTTAAAAGCTGCTTTTCCTTTGTTAAGGGTAATTTTTCGCCCTTTATCTGAGCTGTCGGAGGATTGATCAAGCTATTCATATCCGTTTGTAATATATCCGCAATTTGCTGTAGACGTTCAATGTCTATCTTCGTCGTTCCAATCTCAAGGTTCTGATAGGCCTTTAAGGAAATATATAGCTGTTCAGCCATTGCCCGTTGTGATATCTTGAGATATTTCCTACGCTCTTTAACGGCTTTGATAATTTCTTGTGATGTAACATTGCTCATGGTTAGTAGAATTCAAATTAATGTGAACACAGGGTTTGGTATAGCCAAAGATAAGTAATTTGAAAATATAATCTACCTATGTAGTAGTCTTTATTTTTATTTATTTCAAAACTATTGTTACCTCCTCGAAAAATCTTTCCCACTAAGGCGTATTAAATGTTCATAGCACCATTTAATATAGGAATATTTTCTACCTAACTGTTGGAAATGAATAGTCAAACCACTTATTTTTGAATAGTCTACTTATTTGGTAGTTTTTTAAAAAATAAACATATGACTAAAGTATTTACATTGATTGCATCGCTCACTTTCTCTACAGCGATTATGGCGCAGCATAAAACTGCCCTGCTAAGCGGTCGAGTGACTGGCTATACCACGCAGGACAAAGCTTTTCTGAGCTATCGGAATGGTACTCAACGCAGCGTCGATTCGGTTAACATCGGTTCAAATGGAACATTTCAATTCAATTATACGATTGCCGATCCGACAATAGCTAGCCTAACGGTAGGTAAAACACTGGCCTTAGCGCAACGTTCAAAAAGTCTAACGTTCTATCTTGAAAACACAGCGATCAAGGTTCAGTCTACCGATTCATTGAAAAATCCATCGGTTCAAGGAGGAAAGACAAATACGGAGCTTAGCCAATTAAAGACGCGGCTTGAAAAAATTGCCCCTTTGCGTGATGCGCTGAATACAAAATATTTTTCGGCAAGCCAAGAGCAACGAAACTCCCCCGAATTCAAAAAGGAAATCGAACAGCTCAGCGAAAACTATCAGCTTGGGAATAAAAAAATCCTGGAAACCTTTATTTCAGAGAATCCCAATTCTTTCGTCAGCCTAGACCGTATTGCAGAGGTCGTAGGCTATGCTCCCGAAGCTGAGGACCTGGATCGATATTTCAAACAGCTCAGTCCAGAAATACGTCATTCGGAAAAAGGAAAAGCTTTTGCACTACAGATTGATCAAACCAAAGCGACGTCGATCGGACAGATTGCTCCGGCTTTTACGCAAGCTAACCCAGAAGGTAAAAATATTTCCCTTGCTGATTATCGAGGTAAATATGTGTTGTTGGATTTCTGGGCAAGTTGGTGTGGTCCCTGCCGTCATGAAAATCCAAATGTCGTAAAAGCTTATCATGCCCTAAAAAACAAAAAATTTACCGTGCTCGGCGTATCTTTAGATCAACCTGGCAAAAAGAACAATTGGCTAAAAGCTATTGCAGATGATAAATTAGAGTGGGATCAGGTTTCGGATCTTAATTTTTGGGATAACCAGGTCGCTAAGCTTTATAATATCCGATCGATTCCTCAAAATTTTCTGATCGATCCCAATGGAAAAATAATTGCCAAAAACCTTCGTGGTGAAGATTTGGAACTCCAACTTTCTAAATATATCGTTGATTAAACAGTAAACATACAGAATTTATGAAAAGACAGTTATCGATTTTATCCTGTAAAAAATCCATTGCTACAACGACAGTGCATGTTGTTGATTCAGCCTATATTTCCCAAGCACGAATGTGCATGCCTATTCCATATATGTAGGTCTAAACTACTCCCTCTATTTTATTCATTGACGATATGGGGTTTACCTCATGTTGTTATACTTTTTTGTCGCAAAAAGGGATGCCGAGCAAATGCCCCTAGGGCATTGCCTTGTCCCTATGTGACATGCCACACTTTTATTAATCGAAAATTACAATGAAACAAAAATTAATCTATTTTTTGTTGGGGATACTCTTTGCCATCCATGTTCAGGCACAGTCTTCTCGTAAAGTCAGCGGAATTGTATCTGCACCGGATGGTACTCCTTTGGCTGGAGTTTCTATCCGGGTGGAGAATACGAAGGAGGCCACACAAACAGGTAGAGATGGTCAATATAGCCTCCGTGTCGCAGCTTCCGAAAAACTTATATTTAGCTTCATAGGCTATCAGGTCCGTCACATTGATTTAAAAGGACGATCATCGTTGGATGTTGTGTTACTGAAAGAGGAATCTGTGTTGGATGAAGTTGTGGTATCAGCAGGGGGGATTCTCAGGACTCCCCGCGAGCAGGGTTATGCAACAACGCAGGTCACCGGCGAAAATCTCACCCAAGGAAAATCACCGACTATTGCTGGGGGGCTTCAGGGGAAGGTACCGGGATTGCAGATCAATCAGATCAGCAGTGGTGTGAACCCTAATTACCGGTTGGTGCTTAGGGGAAACAGATCTTTATTGGGCGACAATACAGCTTTAATCGTGTTGGATAATGCTGTTGTGAGCAGTGATCTGCTCAACAATATTAATCCTGCAGATGTAGAAAATGTACAGGTTCTGAATGGAGCTTCAGGTGCTGCCGCGTATGGAGCTGAAGGATCCAATGGGGTGTTAATCATTACAACGAAAAAAGGACAGGCGGGACGTACCGCGATCAACTTGAGTAATACCTTTACGTTGGAAAAAATCAGTTTCTTTCCGAAGTTACAGGATAAGTTTGGTGCAGGATCCACTTCGGGTACACAGATCTACAACCCCGAAGAAAACCAACAGTATGGTCCTGCTTTCGACGGGTCTACCGTTGCGATCGGTAATCCTTTGGAAAATGGGGAACAGCAATATGGTACTTATTCAGCACGTAATGATCGTTTTGATTTTTGGAATGTCGGCCGCAATAACCAGACCGATCTTTCGATCTCCTCCGGAAATGATAAATCTTCGCAATACATTGCCGGTCAATATCTTACCGGTCGAGGAACAACCCCCGGTGATAAATACAACCGGATCTCTTTTCGTTTAAACGGTACAAGAGCTTTTTATCCCAATCTGACCCTGGATTATTCAGCGAGTTATGTCGAGAACTTTTATGATATTACCTCAGCGACAAGCTCCATTTATACGCAGTTAACACAGACTCCAGCCAATATTCCACTATTGAGCTACAAAGACTATGTCAATAATCCTTTTGCGACACCTGACGGTTGGTACAATCCTTGGTACTTAAATCCTTATTGGACAGCGGATAATTATCGATCGAAAACAAAAAACAGCTATCTGACAGCCAAAATCGAACTAAAGTATCGTCCGACAACTTGATTGGAGTTTACCTATAGACCCTCAATTTCCAACCGATGGTATGATTCAAAATCTGTTTCCCCCAAACAGACTTA
>NZ_DKSP01000163.1:0-13320 GCF_002472745.1 Sphingobacterium sp. UBA7253
AGTGGGGAAGAACCAACATCATCGGAATATGCATTGAAGCGATCAATGATTTTCAACCAGGAATTAATGAGCAAACAGAAATAGCAGAAGCTTTATTAATTGATTATTTTAAGACGAGTTTGTATAATACTCATTTTACAAACGGATTGTCATCAAAGTTAAAGACCTTAAAAAATGTATACAAATTAGATTTTGACGCAATTATTGTAGAAATCAACAATGAAAATATTGGTAATTTAAAGGTCTTCTCGAATCATGTTGCACCTGATTATTATCATCAAGCAATACTTGATATTAGGAAACATGAGGGTAGAATATCACTTCTAAATCTAAAGTGAGTTTTATCGGGATAACATCAATATTTACAATATATCTCCATTCAGGATAAGTATTAGGATTTGTAATGAAATAAATTTATCAAAATAGAATTAGCTCAATGCCTCCAACAAATTCTTCAAATCTTGCTCAAAATCATGTGAAAAAAGTATGCTGACCGCACTTAAGGAGACACTATTAAATAGTAGTCTCCTTTTTTATGCTCAAAAATGTTGTCATTCAGAGTGTTAAAAACGACCTGCGCAGTTCGATTTTTTGATGCAAAAATTTTCGTATTTTATTCATATTAGGCTAAAAAGTGAGTATATAGCGTCATTAAGGCGTTTTTTCTACAGTTCGAAATCTCCTTAAGGATTTATTTTTGAGCTTAAGAGTATTCCCAGAGGATACTCACAATCCCATTTTTGGCAAATGGGGCGAGAGAAGTAGGGCTTTGCCCAACTTCTGCTTGCTCCTTTGTATCGTCCTATTATGGGGTTACATTTCGCAAAAACGCTGACTTTCATATGCTGTTTTACAGCGCTCAAAGTATTCAATTAGAATTAACACATGTTGCTAGTCTTTAATTAACCTGCCAACAATATTTTGATCGGTTTCTTCTTGAACAACGATATTACATAGGATTATATCTTTATTATCAAAGACCTGAAAATCGAAAAGTCTGGTAAGAACTTTAAATATTATGCCTTTTTTCTCGAACCGAGCATTTACTCCATGGCCATCTATAAACCTATCTACAGTTAAGCCTAAATAATCACCTGGAATTGGTAAATCAGCAATACTATCTGCGTGATATCCTTCTTCAGTTAGGTCTTCCTCGTACGGTCTTCCATTCCCATTTGGATTGTATTCTTGAAATCTGATCCGGATAGATTTCTGATCTTTGAAATCCAACCCATCCACTGCTTTAATTGCCATAATTTTTTCTTAACAAGTTACAAAACATAAATTATCAAATCAAGTTCATTTAAACCAGAAATTTTTTCCCCACCTATTTAATGATTGGTAATCTGGTTCTGTTAAACGCTGGTTTATTAAGATTATTCGATATCCTAAATTAGCATGATTAATTTTAAAATATATTGTCTCAAAAACTTGTATCAATAAACACTGTTTCATAAATTTATATGACATGAGTTTAATGTAACTAAATATGAAAATTGGGTATGCAAGAGTTTCGACCAGAGATCAAAATTTGAATTTGCAAATTGAAGCTTTGGAAAAGGCAGGTTGCGATAAAATATATAAAGAGAAAATTTCGGGATCGACCAAGAGTCGACCAGAACTTGACAAGATGCTTGAGCATCTACGGAATGATGATGAGTTGTATGTATGGCGATTGGATAGATTAGGCCGAAGCCTAAAGAATATTATTGATTTAGTTTTAGGTTTAAATGACAAAGGGATAATTGTCAAAGGTTTGACCGATGGTGTAGATACCAGCACAAGTAATGGTCGATTGTTTTTAAATATAATGGCTTCGTTTGCAGAATATGAAAGGGAGTTGACAAGAGATCGGACAAATGCAGGCTTACAATCTGCTAGAGCGAGGGGCAGAACCGGAGGAAGACCGAAAGGCTTTACAAAGGAAACAATAAGGAAGTTATTAATTATGCGCCCTCTTTATAAAGATCTGAGTAAAACTCCGGAGGAAATTTACGAACCACTCGGATTGTCTCGAGCAACCTTTTACCGCTATGCTAAAATTCTCGACAAGCATACTAATGATGAAATTAAAAATATGGAAGTTAATAAATATCAAAAAACGGTTTAAAATGAAAGCTATTGACTATTGTAAAAAATACGGTATATCGCAAACTCGGCTCGAATCTTAATTATCTAATATCAATAAATAGCGAATATTGCCTCTCAGAAGAACAGCAAGCGATCTATCCTAATCTTTTTAATAGTAAGAGGAAGGCTCTAAAAAAAATGCTGGTAAACCTAATCCTTGGAACAAAGATGAATTAAAGAACCGACCTTGGATATTAAAAAAGTAACATAAATTTCAATAAACAATGTGAAAAATTAGTTAATTATCTTCTTAACAGCAATGAGTCCATTTAAATACGAATTACAAGAGCTAAGCGAAATTAATACACCTTTTTATACAAGAATTGGCCTACTTAGCGTTCGATTTTCAGAAATTGAAAGTCTAATTACTCATATTATTGAGAAACTTATAAATTCCGATGATGAATTGATTAATCATTTTCTAATCAAAGAAAATTCACTTCACGTCAATTTGGAGCTAATAAAAAAGCTTTCATCTTTTCGACATTATGAAGAGGAAAGAATTTCGGAAATTGTTTCAAAACTAAAACCGTTACAAAGATTAAGAAACAGTTTTATACATGGTGTTTGGCTTGATGTGACAATTGAAAACAATGAAACTTGTATTTATTGCTCAGATCATAGATGGCAATTAACTAAAAGCAGTTCAAATAGAATACAATACTCAAGATATGATAGTAAGCGTTATACGACTCGGGATTTGGATAAAGAACTTATAACAGCTAGTGAAATATTGCTTGAACTAAAAAGACTTTGGCAGGATATTGATGAGGTCAATTATTTTTAAATATTATCATCACGATTCCAAAAAAAATGTTAATCCCGAGTTTACCAAAAAGTTTAGCAAATATTTAATTTTTAAAAAAATCACTAATCTCAAAAAACGATTTTATGAGTAAAAAAATTACAATCATTTTCATGAAATACTTGCAATTTACTATTATTACCGTCCTTCTTTTATTATTTAAAACATCTGTTTACGGACAAAATACCCGTGTTGTTGAGAGCTTTTATAAAATCCCTTTAAATTCAAGTAAATATGATGTAACATCGTTCATGGAATCTGATTTAGTAGATTTCTCAGTAAAAAAAACTTATAAATCTGATGTCTTTTTAGATGGTATTAGAGAAGCTATTAAATATGAAGGTGTAAATTTTGATCAAATTACTTTAATTTTTTATAAAGGAACGCTTTATGATAAAAAGTTAGACATTTTTTATATTGATCCAAAATATAAACATATCGCTGAAAAAGAATACCGAAACATTGATAAACATATAAGATCTTTTTTTAACATACTTAAAAGTGTTGAATCTCAAAGCATTAATTTCGGTGAGCAAGATGGAAATGGTATAACATATTTTGTTAAAAAAGACGGCAATAAATTTACTCGGCAATCTGGTCTTATGTTTAAAAGGTTATTTGATAGTCAAGGTACTTATGGTTACAAGATTGAGTATAATGTGACAGATGTATCGAAAACAGAATATGATATTAACAAATTATCTAAACCGGGGCTAGACTGATTGAGTTTTAACCAACTTTTGCCCTGAATGCTCTCAAAAAACGATAGAAAAAAGTATGAAAGATTATTACCGATTGAGTAAGTCAAAAAAGGAGGAAATAGCTCAAAATTTAATAGACATTATTGATAAAGGAATCCCACCTACATATGACACTAGAATATTTATTGGAAACTGGATCTTAACTGATCGTTCTGAAAAATTCAAAGCTTATTATGATGTATGGGAAATTGTACTGAAAAATTTTCTTCCTAAAACAAAACCAATATTGATTAGAAGTATCTCACGGAAATCTAAAGCAGAATATATTGCTAGTTTCACAAATTCTGTTTACTCTGCTGTTAAGTTCGGACAGGATAAAGGATATTGGATTATTTGTGATACAAAAGAATGTTTACCGTCATCAAAATCAAACAAAGGTAAATATAGATATACTTTTTATCCTTTAAGCCAAGTATTAAAAAAAGCAAAAGAAAATGGAGGTTGGGGATTCTCTGATAGATTATTAAGGGATTATGCCGGAGAAGATGAATACATAATGAAGATAGACTTCTCTGTAATGCAGCTAGTGAAATTTATAGAACACAATTATTAACAATAAATCTCAGAAACGATAAAGTATGAAGCCAAATCTATATAAACTAGAAGATGCCCATGGTATGAGTATTTTACATGTTAAAATTTTGAAGTTCCATCAAACCAACCTTTTTAATTAACTATATTTACGGTTTATTGTTCTAAATACCAATTTGGGAATTAACAAATATTTTATATAAATTTAACTTATAGCACTTGCAGCTAAAACGTATATCAAACCAGTGAGTTATTCGGTGAGCAGGTGAATGAAAGGTTTGTAAATTACTGATAAATAGATTGATGCAGGTAGGGTTCGATTCCCCTACGGGCTACAGAGAGGCTCCAAAGAGAGCCAGCAAGATTTAAAAACCGCATTTAAATACATTTAAATGCGGTTTTTTGTTTTATAGGGTTCGTTAAAATTCACTCAAATTCGACAAAAAGAATCCCCAAAAGCCCCCCCCGACAACTTGTGTATCCGACTTATATTCACTACCTTTCATTATTATTTAACGGCTTAAAATCAGATGATTATGAGTAGAACTGTAAAAATCGAATGTGGTATCAGTTTCCGGTTGAGGGAAACGGGAGCCACCAAACCAACGCCGATAACTTGCTTCGTGGAGTACAACGGCAAGCCCGTTGTGAAGATACCCACGGGAACAAAGGTACACCCCGCCAAATGGAACCCCGAAAAAGAAAGACCCATTGGCGGACTGAAAGGGCTTGAATCGGCAGAGGCGAACGCCATCGTCGAGAAGCTTGCCACAGTAAAAGCTACGGTTGAAAGCGAGTACCGAACCTACGTGAACAAGTTCCATAGCTATCCCGATAAGCCTATCTTCAAGGAACAGATCTTGCAATCGCTATCGGGAGCAACAACAGTAAAAGCATCCGACCTCAGCCAGTCGCTGATTTCCTTTTTCGACCGACAGGTAAAACTTAGCCGTGAGGGAAAGCGTACCGTGCTGAAAGGCAAACGTGCAGGAATGCGTTACAGGGAAAACACCATACGTTCCTACGAGGGTAGCCGGACACTATTGAAGGAGTACGTGGAGCATAGAAAGCTGAAAAGGCTGAACTTCGATAACGTGACAATGGATTTCTACTATGACCTGCGGGATTATATGTTCACAGACCGTAGTTTTTCGCTCAACTACTTCGGAAAGGTCATCAAGCACATCAAACTGTTCATGGGAGAGGCAAAGGAACTCGGTTGGCATGCCAACGAGATATACAAGTCAAAGGCGTTCATCAAGGTGGAGGAAGAAACCGATGCCGTATATAACGATATAGAACAGTTAGGGGCAATACATTCCGTTGACCTAACAGGCCATCCAGGTCTGAAGAATGCGCGCGACCTTTATCTGCTCGGCGCATGGAGCGGACTCCGCTTTCAGGACTATTCGGTATTAGCGGACAAAGCACGGGTTCATGGCGACTTTATCCATATTGAAACGGAAAAAACAGGGGTTTTCGTGGCAATTCCGATATTGCCAGTCACCCGTGAAATATTGGAAAGCTATCGCTTGGAAGATGGAACCTATCTTTATCCAAAGCCGATAAGTAACCAAAAGCTGAACGATTATATCAAGATTATCGGGAAAATGGCCGGACTTACCCAGCCTGTAAGAATTACCGTACCGCAGGGCGGTACAAGGGTACAGGTGACCATCCCTTTCTATGATGCTATGGGAACACATACGGCAAGGCGTTCGTTTGCCACCAATATGTACAAGCATTACAGGCTTCCAACGTTCACCATCATGAAGATAACGGGGCATACCACGGAAACCAATTTCTTCAAGTATATCAAGATGACCCGTGAGGAAAACGCACAGCTCATACTCGATACGGTGACCGCAAAAATAGAACTGGATAAGGCAGGATAACCAAAACAGAACGCACATGAATTTAAAGGATTTAAAACACCTAAATAGCTTACTTGCCGACTTCACTTGGTACGGTCGCACGTTCCTGCAAACGGGTACGGGTTTAGAATGGGATGCCATCGGCGGACGGGATTACTTTGCCACCGCTTGGATGGAATTTTTCAAGGGCATCAACGATGGCACATACCACCGATTGGCAGAGGCCACCACCGATGCCCCTTACATATCCCACTTTCGGGAGGAAGTACAGAAACAACTGAACCCGTTGCTTGCCGAACTGAAAGCGATGGACGTAGAACAGGACTTGCACAAGATAAAAGTGCGCATCGACGTAGAGAAATTCAAGCGTTACGAAACGAAGTTAAGGCAATTGAGCGCGGACGGCATTATTTTCGACATCATACAGGACGATGACGATATCCGCGACACCTACTTCATAGACGACGACCCCGACCACATCCGTTCCTACCTCATGCACGGCATAAGGGAAGTGCTCGACCGTTACACTTCCTCAGAGCAGGAGAAAATAAGAGGGCTTGAAAGCAAGCTAAAGGAACTTGAAACCGAGTTACAGGAAAAAAATGCTCTTTTGGCCGTACAGGATGCTGGGCGTATGGAGCTTGCCCGAACCGTAAAGGAACAGCAGGAGGAAATAACCGCCTTTACGGAGCGCAACCGCACGTTGGAGGGAATACTGTCGGAATACAGAAAGGAGGAAGAAGAAGCGGACAATGCGGTAATAGACCCATCCAGCCCCATAGAGAACGGCAGGCTCCGCATGTACTTCTTTTACAAGCTGGGGTTCCTTGACAAGTCCGTTTGGAACGATAGCCTAACATACGGACAAATGGGTAAGATTCTACAGAAAATCCTCGGTGGCAAACCCATCAAGGCGGATACGGCCGAACGTGATGTAAAACTGTTCAATGCCACGGGAAGTGCCAAACTAAAGGATTTTGAAGCCAAGAACGAAGATAAGGTTCTTAATTATCTGAAAACTATTTGCCCCGACATGGATTTTCCCAAAGGTAGGTTTGTCAACGACATTAGAAAGAACACGGGCAGGAGCGGATAAACACCCTTTGCGCTGTTTTATTTCCGTCCGAAATTCCGTATATTTACATAGACAAGTCTATAAAGAGAACATGAAAAAGAGAAAGATGGCAATGGTTGCCAGCCAAGTAAAGATAGACGAGGAAGACCTACGGGATATCCAGTTTTGGTTAGGCCGTCAAGCTTCCGAGCGGATAGCCGAAGTAACACGCCTGCGCAGGGCATATTACAGTTGGTTGCTCGGAACATACCCCCAACACATGGAAAAAATAGTAAGCCAGCGCAACGATGATATTTGAACAGGATTTTACCGACTTCGTCCAGCTTCTGAACGACCACCAAGTTAAGTACATGGTGGTAGGTGCTTATGCTCTTTCCTTTCACGGCAGGCCGAGGCACACGGGTGACCTTGATATATGGATAAAGCCCGATGAGGAGAACGCAGGCAAAATGGTCAAGGTGATAGACGAGTTCGGATTTGGCCAGCTTGGGCTTGCCGAGGAAGACTTCCTACGGGAAAATTACGTTACCCAATTGGGTTATCCGCCATTGCGCATAGACATCCTTAACGCCATATCGGGTATTGACTTCGATGAGGCGTACCATACCCGTCTGGAAACCGAAATAGACGGACTGGAAATATCGTTTATCAGTGCTAATGACCTCATCCGCAACAAGCGGAACGTGGGAAGACCCAAAGACATTGGGGATATCGAAGCACTTGAAAAGCTAAAAAAGCAACAAGAGGACGAACCTGCCCAAAGAAAAAGAGGACTAAGAAGATAGCCGATATATCTTAAACAGTACCGCAGGGCATCCCATCGAACAAAAATGAAATAGTGACCAATCCCCCTTTGAATCCCCCCGAACATTGCTCCATACAAACACGTTTGATATGGCGCAGATATTCACAAGCTATTCGGACAGGGAGTTCAAGGAAATCCTATCCGAGAATGTAAAGGAGGCCGTTAGAGAGGCACTCCACGGAGAAACGGCAGAAAAGCCGACCCCGCCCCCACAGAACATAGGTTACAGGACAAGAGCCGAGACACGGCTCATGCTCGGTGTTGCCTATTCCACCATGCATTATTGGGAAAAGGCGGGCATCCTCGTACCCCGACGCATCGGCCGAAAGGTCTATTACTCGGACGAGGCCATCCGTGATGCTCTTGCAAAGAGCGGAAAGGGGTTGAAATGATGGTATATCCAGCTATACCGTTAGCTACTTTTCTGCACATGCAGATAAGTAGCCACGCCGACCAAAAGCAGGCTTTCAGCCGGAAAGACAGCCGGAAAGAAATGCTATCCGCCGTCAGTTCTCCAAAGGTAAACCTTTGTAGCCCTGTAGGGAGCAAGTTTATTTTTTTGCAATGCAAAAAACCGTTCCCCCACTCTTTGCGGTGTGGGGAACGGCGGATGCTCCCGATGGTCGCAGTCCGTAAACTTGGGGAGGTTTGCCAATGAAAAAATTGGCAAAGGAAAAAGGAACGGACTTAAAAAAACGCACACGGGGACGACCTAAAAAAGCCATCACCCGAAGCGTTTCCTTGGTCGTCCGCTTGACCCCTACCGAACGGCTCGCCATTGCAAACAGGGCAAGGAATGCGAGCATGCGGATAAGTGACTGGTTCCGGCAGTCTGCAAAGACCTCGGTAATAAAACCGAGGCTGTCAAAAGAGGAAGCCAGCTACCTGCGTACCCTGTCGGGGATGGCAAACAACCTCAACCAGTTGAGCAAGCTCGCGCATACGGGTGGGCTTGTGTCAATCATGGCGGATCTGCGCAGGTTGCTCGGCGAAGTGGAGCGGTTAATGGAAAGGATCGGTAAAGATGATAGCTAAACTAATCGTAGGCAAGAGCTTCGGCGGGTGCGTCCGCTACCTATTGGAGCGTGAGCAATCAAAGGTTTTGGATTCGGCAGGCGTTAGGGATTACAGCATCAAGGCGATTACCAGTGACTTGAATGCCCAGCGCAGGATGCGTCCAAAGCTTGGCAATGCTGTAGGGCATACCGTGCTAAGTTGGAGCAACGAGGACAGTGCCAAGCTTACGGAGGAGAAAATTGTGCAGCACGCAAGGGAGTACATGGAGAAGATGGGTATCAAGAATACTCAATACTTTACCGTACTCCATACGGATAAAAAGCATCCCCATGTGCATATCGTCTACAACCGAGTGGACAACGATGGAAAGACGATAGGCAATTTCAACAATTGGCACAAAAGCCAAAAGTTATGCAGGGAGATGACGGAACGTTACGGCTACCATCTCGGTAAGGGCAAGGGAAAGGTGAACAGGCAGGCGTTGAAAGGAAACGACAGACTACGCTATGCCATTCTTGATGCCCTTAAAGACATCATGGCAAAAGCCACCACGTGGAAGCAGGTAGAAACGATGCTTGCAAGGCAGGGCATCGGTGTCCTCTACAAGTACCGCAAAGGAACGGACG
Organism: Sphingobacterium sp. UBA7253; assembly: GCF_002472745.1. NCBI lineage: Bacteria > Pseudomonadati > Bacteroidota > Sphingobacteriia > Sphingobacteriales > Sphingobacteriaceae > Sphingobacterium > Sphingobacterium sp. UBA7253. Next base: position 9,625 of record NZ_DKSP01000163.1, read on the forward strand.
AGGTGCAGGGCATTTCCTTTGAAAAGGACAGAGTGAAGTTCAAAGGTTCGGCAATCGACCGCAAATACAGTTTTGCAGGGATAGAGAAACAGCTAAGCGAAAACCGAGCAATGGGAATAACGCACTCCACTACGGAAAGCCCCACACTTGCCGACCAGATAAGGGAAGTACTCGGACAGCAGGAACAGCGGTCAGAGACATACGAAACGGGAATGGGTTTGCTCGGTGACCTATTGAACATGCCCGCTTCGATAGAACCCGAACCCGACCCCAATTGGCGAAAGAAAAAAAAGAAACCGGAGGAAGAAAAATCAAGAGGAATCAGCAGATAAAACACTAAAGAAATGAACGAACAGGAATTACAGACCACCCTAAAAGACCTACAGGAGATAATGGTGAGTATGGACAGACGTCTCGAAGAAATCGAAAAGCAACAGTCCAAAGCCAAAGACTATTCGGCAGAATTGACTGAAATAAGCGAAAAATTGGAGAGTAAAATAACAGAGGAAACGCTTGTCGGCATGAAAACGTCCGTCCTAAAGCATGTTAAGGCAACCGATAGCCTTGTCACCGCTTTGGAAGAACAGAAGAAAGCGATAGGCGAAATGCCACAGCCAATAAAGGTCAATGTGGAGCATCGCCTAACAGGGAGACAACGACCGTATATCATTACTGGAGCAGTCCTTGTGCTTGTGTCGATTCTTTCTCTTTTCGCCAGCTTCCAGTTTTGGCGGTCAAATTCCGCTTTGCACGATAGCGACATCAAAATCCGGATAGTAAGGTTGCTTTATCCCCCTGTATCGCTGGATATTGATTCCATCTACAACAGCAATCCAGAAAAACTTAAATCATGGGTAAAGCATGAGGAAGAAAGGTTACTTGCCATTAGAAAAGCCGAAGAAAATGCACGGCAATCCACGGAACAGGCGGAACGGGCAAAAGAAACGCTAAAACGACTAAAAAAGCAGGGCGATAATGATTAAAATGATGCAAAAAATGAATACCTTTGCAAAATATCATTTGCAACAAAACAATACAGTGGCACTAATTGAAACGAACGACCTAACCTTCGCTTTTAACAATAGAGACGATGTTTTAAAGAATATAAACCTTAACGTTGAGAAAGGTTCTATTTATGGATTCTTGGGGCCAAACGGCTCAGGTAAAACTACAACTATTCGGTTACTTTTGGGACTTTTACCAAACCTAAAAAATAATATTCAGTTATTCGGACAAAATCTCAAAAACAATAGAATTGAAATCCTATCAAAAATTGGGGCATTAATTGAGCAACCTTCCCTATATGACCATCTTTCTGGTTTTGATAATTTGGAAATCACACGGAAGGTCAGGAACATAAGCAAAAGTCGAGTTGATGAAACACTTAAAATAGTGGGGCTAAAATCAGCAGCTCAAAAAAAAGTAAAAGAATATTCTTTGGGAATGAAACAACGGTTAGGGCTTGCCGTAGCGTTGCTTTCCGAACCTGAATTACTGATTTTAGATGAACCGGTAAATGGTTTAGACCCAAATGGAATCATTGAAATCAGGGAATTACTTCTAAAACTAAACAAAGAAAATGGAACCACTATTTTTCTGTCAAGCCATTTACTATCTGAAATTGAAAAAATAGTAACACATTTAGGCGTTTTGAGTAGAGGAAACTTAGTTTTCCAAGGCAGGTACAATGATGTTAAAGAACTTCAAAAAAATTCGGCGATTATCCATATCCAGACGAGTAATAATGAAAAATCCTTTGATGTCCTTTCTAATCGTTATGTCCCTGTATTTTCGGAAAACTTGCAAATACAGCTTCCATATCAAAGCAAAGAGCAAATTGCTGATGTATGCAGATTGTTGGTAGGGAACAACATTGATATTTTCAGGATGCAGATAGAAAATAGTAACCTCGAAGAAATCTTTCTAAAAATAACTGAAAATTAAATGAAGAACGTGGTAAAGGGAATAAGTACTGAATTTATAAAATCGAAAAATACATTTGTCTCTTGGCTGGTAATTCTCGGAGCAGCATTTATGCCGCTTTTTGTCTCATTTGGTTTTTTGATCAAATGGGAGCAGTTGATTCCCGAACAAGGGAAGAATCCATGGGATGATTTTACTGAAATGTCATGGAGAGGAATGGGGTTTTTATATACACCATTTTTTGTTGTATTATTAATATGCCTGTTTCTTAATATTGAACACAAAAGCAATACATGGAAACACATTTTCACATTGCCTATTTCTAAGGGCACAATTTATTTCAATAAACTCATAACGCTGCTTATTTTTATTGTTTTCTTCTATATGCTGTACGTTCCATTTTGGGTGGGGTGTGGTTTTTTTGTAGGAATAATAAAACCAGCATTACAGTTGACAAAAAATACACCTGATTATGTGTCGATGATAAACTTATGTTTCCATTCATTTATTGCATCACTTGGAATAGTCGGTATACATTTTTGGTTAAGCTTACGCTTTAAAAACATGATAATCCCAATAGCTATTGCGGTTTTAGGTGGAATAATATGGGTAGCATTATATCAGGGAAGAGCTGAACAAATAACTTATTTCCCATATGCATATAATTACTCAACTATAAACCCACCACATTGGGTGTCATCGAAAATGTTTGGCATTTTTCCCCAACACGAAATATTCAGCATCGTGTATTTTGTCATGTTTTCCATTTTAAGCTATCGTTATTTTAAAACGGACTTTAAAGATAATTAAGCCTCTAAAAACGAGGATATAAAACAAAAAATTGTAAGACTTAGAAGAATTAACCAAAATAATCGCCCACCGCTCATTTTCGGCCTGCGAACCCCCACCGTTCTTGGCCTTGGCTGTTCTCGCTTTTGGCTGTTTACGGTGAATTTCTTTCGTGTCCTGCGGAGTTTTCTTCTTTCTTTTGTCAGCCATAGCGAACAACTTTATTTTTAGTAACTTTGGGGTAGTATCATTAAGATGTGCAGATATGGAAATTACGATAAAAATAGATAAGCGAAGCAAGCAGGCAAAAGTATTCTATGAATACCTTAAAACACTTCCTTTTGTGGAGCTTGAAGAACCTCGTTACAATAAAGATACTGAAAAGGCAATAAAAGAGGCTAAATCGGGCAAGGCGACCAAAACCACCCTTGAAGATTTTAGAAAAGAACTTTATTCGTAATGTATCAGCTTGAACAGACAGGGAAGTTCAAAAAAGATATTAAACTCGCAAAAAAGCGTGGTTTGGATATGCGACTTCTCGATGAAGTCGTTACCCAACTGGTTGAAAAAGGCTCACTCCCACCAAAGAACAAACCGCACCCGTTGACCGGTAATTACAAAGGATTTTGGGAATGCCACATCCAGCCCGATTGGCTGTTAGTTTGGGAACAGGACGACACCATAAGGCTTATTACATTAACAAGAACAGGTACACACAGCGACTTATTTTAAGCTTCGCTTTGATTGTCTAAAAAGAACCACAAAAAGAACCTCCGAATTTTAAAAATCGCTGTTTTTGTCAAGATAAAGCAATATTTTGAATCCCCCTACGGAATATCCATTGGAATTACGAGTATTAAGGTTTAAAATATACTAAGTTTTACATTAAATAAGGAAGCAAATAATAAAGAAATCTTCAGCTTAATGCCTCCAACAAATTCTTCAAATCTTGCTCAAAATCATGTGAAAAAAGTATGCTGACCG
>NZ_DKSP01000168.1:0-5108 GCF_002472745.1 Sphingobacterium sp. UBA7253
AGCACAAATCTTGAATTTTATAGCCTTTTTATAACCTAGCAAAAAAAACAGGCAGCTAAATAAACAAGACAAAAACTTTATTTAAATCAATAAATAGGCGATATAAGATAAAAAACAAGATTTATATGTATAAATCAACAGACTTAAATTAGCACAAATCACGTTTTTTATATTCTAACCTATTATTCATTCATTTTGTGGCTATCGGCCATAAATAAACAAGAATTCAACCAATCATATCAATGAGCTATACTGGAAAGATCGTTGTGGTATTGCATTTACCTTAGCCACCATAGGCGGCAGATGGAAAATCAACTTTCTTTCCTATCTGCTAAATGAAGGTAAACTCCGCTATAGTGAGTTGCGGAAAAAGCTCGTAGGCATATCAGAGCGTATGCTGATTGCTAAATTAAAGGAACTTGAGCAGGACAATCTGATCACTCGAATAGTATATCAGCAAGTCCCGCCAAAGGTAGAATATGAATTAACTGCGCTCGGCCGTTCGCTCGAGGAAATATTAACACTAATGGATAAATGGGGAGAAGATAATCTCCCCGAATCAATGCTTTGATAATGCATAGAGTGCAAATGTGCCTAACCAATGTGACCCCATATAATCATCCTTGGTGGTAATATTGGGCAAAGAGTATTTTAAATGTTTATTCGCCAAATTATGCAAGTAACTTAACTCAGGCAGCGCTTTTGCGATACCGTTTAAACAGTTTGCGCGACTAAAATTAAGTCCATCCAGATGGACCAAATGTCCGTCCGTTCGATCTTTCACGATACCTGGTTCTAAATTGAAATCGGGATTAAACAGATCTGGCATAAAATCCTTTAACCATTTACGGTAATCCTCCTGTTGCAGCACCAAACTCATACAGAGGGCTTCTTCAAGACAAGGAGAAAGAAAGTCGCTTCCACTTGGCTCAAAAGAAATGTTGCAGTTCTTATCCTGACTATATAAACGAGAAGCATTCGTCATTAATGATTTTTCAAACGTCACATTTCCCGTACTTCTTGCATAGTCCAGAGACAGAGAAAGGCCAAATGCCGAATTATCGTGATATCCTGTCCTAATCGGATAGACTAATTTGGGCAGATATTCTTGATAAGATTTTACAACGTGTTTTACCAAGGGCTCAAGATTCGAAGCCCAGCGTTTTGCATCTGTGTCGTCCCAAGTTAATAATTCCTTCTGCAGCTGCAACAACCAAGCCCAACCATACGTGCGCTCAAAGTTCTTATTGTTCTTATCTTGAAAGAAATCTAATTCAACGGCCACATTTTCCGCCGTAATATTTCGGTTCAATTGGCGCCGAATTTCACCCGAACTGTCCAAATTTGGAAATTCCTTCAAAATATGTACAATTGACCAATACCTGTGTACAGATGAATGCCAGTCAAAACAACCGTAAAAAATTGGATGCAATGTGCGCGGTGCTTTTAGATCACTATCACTACCGAGTACCTGCCCCAACTTATTGGGATATTCCACTTCGATGCAATGCAATGGCAAACTGAGCAAATGCTTGGCTTGGATGCTATCCAAGGTCAAAGGCTGGTCATTTGAACTCGTATTTACTTTGATTTCCGAATTATTTTGACATGCAGCAAAAGCAACGGATAGGCAAATAATCCCTAATATTTTTTTCATAAACCTCTATTTTATATATTACTATACAATACTTAATAAAGTAATTGTTCTACCAATTTAGGAACAGCTATTGTCGCCGACTCCTCAAAACACTGTATATTACGTAAAGCCCTGTCACTAGGTATTTTTTTGTCAATTAAAAACGTTTGACAGTGACTAGGCGCAAATTCTTTAAGTCCTGCAGCAGGATAGACCTGTAGGGAGGTTCCAATAATAATCAAAATATCGGCATTCGAAACCAAGCTTATGGCCTCCTCAATGGCTGGCACAGCTTCTCCAAACCAGACTATATTTGGCCTCAGCTGACTACCTTTCTCGCAAAGATCGCCCATCTTAATCTCATCACCGACAATGGGATACACCAAGCGATCATCGATAGACGACTTAGCCTGATCCAAGCGGCCATGCAAATGAACAATATGAGATGATCCCGCCTGTTCATGCAGCAGATCTACATTCTGCGTTACAATACTCACGCGGTACGCTGATTCTAATCTTGCCAGCGCATAATGAGCTGCATTTGCCTGTGCCACCAAAGCTGCTTTCCGTCTCAGATTATAAAACTCCTGGACTAAGGCTGGGTTTTTGTGCCAACCTTCAATTGAAGCAACTTCCATGACGTCATGTCCTTCCCACAATCCATTGGCATCCCTAAATGTAGGTATACCACTTTCAGCCGAAATACCGGCCCCCGTCAATACAACAATATTTTTCTTTTTCATCTTAAGTCTGTTTGTTACTCCATACTATAGTTAAGATTGACTTTTTATATGACTTTCATCATGTCTGTAGATCTGGATCATTCATTTATCAACAAGGATGCATAGTTATCCGGCAGCTCAAGTCGGATAGAATCTTTACTCAAGGCAGCCTTTCGGTTCATATCATCAAAAGAACGTTGGTAATACACAAAAGCGCTATTTGGAATATGCAGTTCACTGGCTTTCTGCACATTGAACTCATAACGATTATTTTTCAGTCTGACATGCTGATAAATTCGGTAAGTAACAACTTGAATCTGCACTTTATCAAATTTTGGAATGACTTTTAAATCTGCCGGTTCATGAAAGTATTTATCGTTGAAATACATAAATTCATTCGACTCAGCGAGTGTTGTTATCTTTAACTTTCCGTCAACAACTTCATTCACTAACGAATCTGCCCGCAACCGCTCGGATTTACTTCCGTCACCGGAAGAACAGCAAATACAAAGAAAAACAATAATTGGGATCAAAACAGTTTTGATTAGATTCATAGGCCTAAGTTATAATAAAAAATGCTTTTGCGCCACAATTCAGGAGAAAATGCATCGAATACCCCCGAAATTGATCAGAATGGTTTACATCACCCATAAAAAAGCCCAGGATATTTTGTTATCCTAGGCTTCTTTTCAATGCTAAGCGCAATCCAACCTCTTAAAGGTTATTTTCGATAGCACCCACTTTCTCGCGATATAGTTGTATTGGCCCATCCAACAACACAGCGATAACGGTCATATTTTTATCCAAGCGCTCCACTGGTGCCTGAATGTAAATAATACCCGGGATGCTACTCCAATAGAGCTTATTGAAAACCTCATGGTTTATCATGGAACCGTCACCGACCACCCGGATCCTAGCGACTCCATTTTTAACACCTTTTAATGCAATTGGGCCAGTAGGTTTTCCCTCAACAAATAGATACAAGGTCTGGCGATCTTTGGAAAGTGCACTTAATCCTTCATAATGTCCTTCCGGCAAGCCTTTTCCGGTCTCATAAAGTGCTTCGGCATGATCCTTAATCCACTTTAATACCGTCGGATTAGTCGCATTACTACTCGGCAATTTCGTATCTAAGCCATCCACAGTTAACCCGGAATTATCAAAAATATTTTTTCCTGCATGCAGTGTTGACGCGATCTGACCTAAAGCACGATCTGTCAACTTATTATCCAGCACAGATTTCAACGTAACTTCAGTCTCCTGAGGCGCAGTCCAACGAAGCGCTTCCGCAAAGTTCAGTGCAATAACGGTAACATCCTGATCAAAGTTTACTTTCGTCAAGTCTACTCGAACGGTTTCATTTTCAGATTTAACACTTACTTTCGCGGATGCATCACTGACAACTGAAATGCTTTTAATGGCCGAATGATTGACTAAACCTTTGAGTTGCAATTCGGGTTTCTTTTCATACACATACAGATAAAGTGTTTTTCCGTCTTTTGATAAAGCAGATTTCCCACCGTAGTTCGCAAAAGGAATACCGGCTCTTGTACCATAGATCGCAGCCGCATGCTTATTCGTCCATCGCCCCAGCTGTTTTAAAATATTTAATTGCTCCTCAGGGATCGTACCGTCTGCTTTTGGACCAATATCCAATAATAAGTTTCCACCCATAGAAATACAATCGACCAACGTTCGGATGATCATATTGGGTGATTTGTACTTTTTATCAAAGGGTTGATAGCCCCAAGAATCATTCATCGTGTAACAGAGTTCCCAAAATTTAGCATCAGGGCGCGTGACCGGAATCCCTTGCTCAGGTGTATCATAATCTCCATGATGATTCAATCGCGAGTTTATAATAATATTCGGATTATATTTCCGCAAAAGATTTAAGGTCTCTTTGGCTTTCCACTCCTCGGCACTATGCTCCCAATCCCCATCAAACCAAAGTAATTCCGGCTTATATTGTTCGGATAGCTCGGTCAATTGCTTTTGGTAATATTTCACATAATTATCCCAGCGCGCAGGCTCGCCTTTCAATTCATAACGCTTTCTATTGCGCGTAAAAACATCATAATATGGGTGGCTCCAATCGGGTAACGAATAATACAGTCCAGTGTGCAAGCCCTCTTCTTGTATTGCTTTCACAAACGGTGTAATTACATCCTGTTTTGCAGCCGCGTCTTGTAATGTAGTGATCACTTTATCAGCCTTCGTATTCCACATCGAGATTCCGTCATGGTGTTTGGTCGTAATCACCGTGTATTTCGCACCAGCTTCTTTAATCAATTTGGCCCATTCCTTGGGTTTATAATCCTTGGCTGTAAACCCATTAAGCTGTTTGATATAATTGTCGTGGTTAATATAATTATTGAAGAATGACCAAGATTCTGAGATTCCATCTACAGAGTAAATACCCCAGTGAATAAAAATACCCAATTTGGCATCTTCAAACCAATCCATTTTTTGCGTTGATACATTGTTCTGAGCTGAAACGTTTAAGCACGCAGACGCCAAAAGAACAAAAAGAGAAATCTTTCGAAACTTCATAAGCTATTTTATCGATTACATAACGAGTTTAAGCCGGCAAAATACACATAAATCAGCAAATTCCAATTGTGTAAGGGATAAATTACGTTGGAGAGCGGTTGAAATCTAACATTATATTTTTCTCGAGCTCAAACTTAACACATGCAGGGAATATTCTTATAACTTAGACGGATCCAATAGGGACTTTATAGGGACCT
>NZ_DKSP01000168.1:5289-6007 GCF_002472745.1 Sphingobacterium sp. UBA7253
ACCTCATTCGGACTTCATTCGAATAAAACCGTGTAAAGTCCCTTTTTAATACCTATTAAATCGGTTGTGAGTACCTATTAAATTTGATGCTTATAGCGCTATGCCCTATCGTTGAATTTATCGAGGGTGTAACGGTACAAAAATCTTCCATTTCGAGCATCAAAATATGAACTAGTCTCGATCATTTTTATCCATTTGTGTGTGCTTACAAAAACTTCATGTATATTTGGCAGGTATGATCGAATTATATACAGATGGGGCTTCAAGTGGAAATCCGGGCCCTGGGGGCTATGGAACAATCTTAAGAACCATTTATACAGGCGATAATGAGGCCTTTAAAGGCAAACTTATCGAAAAAGAGTTTTCGGGCGGTTACCGCAAAACAACTAACAACAGGATGGAATTGATGGCTGTGATCGTTGGTCTCGAGGCGCTGAAAAACCTGCAACAACAAGTTACCGTATATTCTGATTCCAAATATGTCATTGATGCCATCGATAAGAAATGGGTATATGGTTGGATACAAAAAGGTTTTGCGGGAAAGAAGAATAAAGATCTTTGGTTGCGTTTAATGAGTGCCTATAAGCTTCATAACGTACGCCTTGTGTGGGTAAAAGGTCACGCTGGGCATCCGTTAAATGAGCGTTGTGATCGCTTAGCTGTAGCGGCCTCCAAAGATAAGGCAAATTGGAAAATCGATAGTGTTTTTGAGATTGAA
>NZ_DKSP01000168.1:6056-9206 GCF_002472745.1 Sphingobacterium sp. UBA7253
GGGGCATTGTACAATGCCCCGTTTTTATTATTCCAATGCGATTATTCGCCGCTTTCTTTAGCTGCCAAGTATCTTTCAGCTTCCAAGGCTGCCATACAACCTGTACCTGCAGCAGTGATTGCCTGACGGAAGATATTATCCTGAACATCACCACAAGCAAAAACACCCGGTATGTTTGTAGCAGTACTATCTGGTTTTGTGATTAAATAGCCTGTTTCATCCATATCCAGTACACCTGTGAAAAGCTCGGTATTAGGCTTATGCCCAATAGCAACGAAGAAACCTGTTACTTCTAGATCTTTTTCAGACTGGTCTTTATTGTTAATAACACGTATTCCGGTCACCACTTGACCATCTCCTAAAACCTCTTTTGCCTCAGAATTGTAATGAACTTCAATATTTGGCGTATTCATCACACGGTGCACCATTGCTTTTGAAGCACGGAACTCATCCCGACGAACCAACATATGTACCTTTGAGCATAATTTTGCGAGGTATGTAGCTTCCTCTGCCGCTGTATCCCCAGCGCCAACAATAGCAACTTCTTGGTTTTTAAAGAAAAACCCATCACATACAGCACATGCTGAAACACCAAAACCGTTGTATTTTTGTTCAGATTCCAAGCCTAACCATTTTGCTGTAGCTCCTGTTGCAATAATCACAGTATCTGCGGTTACTTGTACTGTTCCATCGATCTCAACACGGTGTACCTCACCAGTAAAATGTACTTTAGTCACATATCCAAAACGCACTGAAGTTCCGAAGCGTTCAGCTTGCTCACGCAAATCTTCCATCATCACCGGTCCGGTAATACCTTTTGGATAACCAGGAAAATTGTCCACCTCAGTAGTTTGTGTCAATTGTCCTCCTGGAACAATACCGGTATAAACCACTGGTTTCATATCCGCACGTGCAGCATAAATTGCTGCAGTATAACCTGCTGGCCCCGAACCAATAATCAAACACTGTACATGCTCCACTTCTTGTTTGAATTCCATAATCCTTTTTCTAAGCTATTAATTAACGTTATTTTTTAAATTTATCTTGCAATCCTTTCAACATATCTAAAGAAATGTTCTGCGGCGCTTCTTCTTTTTGCTGATTGAATTCCTTTTTCGCAAGTTTTTTATCTTCTACAGAATGTGTGGCTGCTGCTTTTGCTTTTTGCTCACTCTTTTCCTTTTTATACCGATTCCAGATATTTTCTAAGACCTTCTTGGTATACAATGGAAAATCACCATTCTGCATCCAAGCATAGTAACTAGGCTCCTGCTCAAATACTTCGATAATAGGTTTTCCTTTATGTTTACCAAAATTGATCGTTTCCAATCCTTCCGCATTATATACAAGACGTCCGGCAAAATCCACTGGCTTGCTTAGATTGGTAAATGCATGAAGAGCTTCGACATCGTTCACTACTGGATAAGAGACTACACCATGTTTATCTTCAAATGCTGCCCCCTCATATTTCGTCAACTGTGCTTTCAATACTTCATATGTTGCGCGAACATCAGCTTCAGCCGTATGTGCATTTTCAAGATTTTCATTGCAGTAAAACTTGTATGCCGCTTTCAAGGTTCGTTGTTCCATTTGATGGAAAATGTTTTGAACATCTACAAATGCCCTTCCCTCCAATGAAAAATCAACGCCCGCCCGCAAAAACTCTTCCATAAGCATAGGGACATCGAATTTATTGGAATTATATCCCGCCAGATCTCCATTCTCAATAAAAGCCGCAAGCTCCACTGCTATTGCTTTAAAATTAGGAGCATCCTTCACATCTTCATCATAAATACCATGAAAAAAAGAGGATTCTGCGGGAATAGGTATTTCTGGATTGATCTTCTTTGTATAGACTGTTTCTTCACCATTGGGCATCACTTTCAAAAATGATACTTCGACAATACGATCGGTCGCCACATTAACACCTGTAGTTTCCAAATCGAAAAATACCAATGGTCTTTTTAATTTTAATTCCATGCTGGATAATACGCTTTTTTATCAAAAACCAAAAATACAAAGTAGTATTCGATTTTTGTAGTCTAAGAAATTTAATTTACAACCGCTTGATGAACTGATTCAGCTTGACTGATTTTACCAACAACAACTTTCACCATTGCATCAAAGTCCAGGTATTTATTGGCAAGGTCCCGCACCTTCTCTGGCGACATGTTTCGGATCTGTTCCATATAATAGGAATAATACGCTAATGTCATCCCATTTAACAAAACACTTTTAAACTTGTCCGCATGCGAAAAGATACTTTCCAATGAACCCAACATAGAACCTTCCATATAGGTTTTAACGAGATTCACCTCTTCCTCGGAGGCCAATGTTGTTTTCAACAAATTGATCTCCTTTTCTATTTCTGTCAAGGTTGCATGCGTTACGTCTACCCCGACTTCAGTTACAATGGTCATAAAACCAGTATGCTTCAAGGTTGCGACAGCCGAACCAATACTATAGGTATACCCTTTTTCTTCACGAATATTTCGCATCAGACGGGAACCAAAAAAACCACCCAACAAAGTATTGACAAACTGTAGTGCAGGATAATCAGGATGTGTCCTTCCAATCGTCTGGCAACCTAAACGAATGGCTGACTGCAATGCATTTTCTTTTTCCTCGTAAACCAGATCATTAGATCCTTGCGCCAAAACAGGCCCATTCAAAGAAGAGTCAATAGCAGCTCCCTTCCAATCTACGCCAAAAATTTGTTCCAGTTCTTGCAATAGCTCATCCGAAACATTACCTGAAACAATTAAGGTGCAGTTACTAGGAACAATTTCCTGTTGGTACAATTCGATCAACTGCGCACGTGTAATCGCATCATAATCTTCCAGTTTTGGTGTACGTCCGTAACGATTATTCTTACCAAAGATCAAGTTATAGAATTTACGTCGCGCCAGATAATTATTTTTCTGAATAGAAACTTGAAACTTTTGCTTGTTATTACGTAAATAAATATCCAATTCCTGTTGTGGAATCGATGCTTCCGTCAGAATATCTTTTACAAGCGGCAAGAGCACTTGACTATGTCTATTCAATGTATAAAGCGACAAAGAAGTTACGTCAAAAGAGTATTCAGGAACGAGAAATGCACCATAGAAATCTACTTTATCTGCGATCTCTGCACTGGACATGGTATTT
>NZ_DKSP01000168.1:9380-14205 GCF_002472745.1 Sphingobacterium sp. UBA7253
TTCCCTCTTTAAGTAAGGCGCTTAAAGCACTATTTAACAACGGGTTTTCAATCTGCCCGTCAAGATAGGTATTCTCAAAGATCCATTCTATTCGCACAAGCTCTTGCTCGGGCGACTGGAAAACATAGACAGGCAATCCGTTTGCAAACTGCTTCTTGATTGGCTCTTTCAAACTTATATTTCCAATTTCACGGAACTCAGGTGCTTTGGTTCTATCCAACATGTACAGCCTCCTCTTCTTTTGATTTATACATTAATATAGAAGCATTCTCCGGTCTAAAAATAGCCTGAGCTTGCTGTTGAACTTCCTCAGCACTCACCGACAAATATTTTGAGACCTCCGTGTTAATGCCATCTGCATCACCCAATAACTCATGGAAAGCCAAGTTCATGGCTTTATCCAAAATAGATAGTTCCGCGAACACATTTGTCGATTCGATCTTATTCTTTACTTTTTCCAATTCAGCTGCAGGTACCAACTCGGATTTTATGACCTCCAATTCGGCCCAGACTGCACGTTCAGCTTCTTCTAACGAGATACCTTCCGATGGTTTTCCTTCAATGACAAAGAGGTTATTGTCGATACTTCCCATTACATAGGCGTTTATTTCACTAAATAACTGCCCCTCTTTTACCAATCGACGATACAAACGTGAGGAAGATCCTCTTGATAAAATATCCGATAAAAGATCCATTGCGAAATACCCTTCTTCCAATCTTGCGGGGCCATGAAATGCCATGTAAAGTGCATCTAAAGGCACTTCTGCCCAAGTAGTCTCACGCCTTATCTCCTCTTGCGCCGGCTCTTTAGGCAATTGACGATTGTATTTTTCGCCAGCCTCAATATCGCCAAACCACTTTTGGGTCAAAGCCTTTACTTCTTCAAAATGTACATCTCCCGAAACAACCATAATTGCACTCTGTGGATTATAATGTAATTTGAAGAAAGCTTTTACATCTTCCATGGTAGCCTCTTCAATATGGCTTAACTCTTTTCCGATAGTCGCCCAGCGATAAGGATGTACCTGATAAGCTAATGGCCGCAATTTTAACCATGCATCGCCATAAGGTTGATTCAAATAACGCTGTTTGAACTCTTCACTCACAACATTTCGTTGCACCTCAAGGCTCTGTGCTGAAAAAGCCAGACTTAACATCCGGTCGGACTCAAGCCATAATGCTGTTTCGAGATTTGAAGAAGGCAAGGTAATGTAGTAATTTGTGATGTCGTTGCTTGTGAATGCATTATTTTCACCACCTACTTTTTGCAATTCGGTATCGAAGTTCGGAATATTGATACTACCACCAAACATCAGGTGTTCAAATAAGTGTGCAAATCCGGTCTGTTCCGGAGACTCATCCCTTGCGCCCACATCATACAAGATATTGACACAAGCCATGGCCGTATTATGATCCTCGTGTACCAATACACGCAGGCCGTTTTCTAACGTAAATTTTTGATAAGAAACCATCTGATTTTTCTTCGATGTTTTTTAAATCCAGTTTATACCTTTTCGTAGTAAAGCTAAGGTTTTGGCTTCTTCTGAGCCTTCTTCAGGACGATAATCGTACACCCAATTGGCCTGGGCAGGTAGACTCATCAGGATCGACTCAATTCGACCATTCGTTTCAAGTCCAAATTTAGTCCCGGAGTCCCATACCAAGTTAAATTCGACGTAGCGTCCGCGGCGGATTAATTGCCAATTTTTTTGTTGATCAGTAAAGGCTTTATGTCGATTTTTCTCGACCAAAGCGGTGTAGGTTGGTGCAAACGTACGGCCAAGATCACACGAAAAAGCAAAAATATCTTCCATGCTCATCCCCGTTTTTTCAGTATTCAACTTATCGTAAAATACACCTCCTATTCCCCGTGTTTCCTGACGGTGTCTGATATAAAAATAATCATCCGCCCAATTTTTAAATTTTTCATAGAATGTTGCATCATGTCGATCACATACATCTTTCAGCTGCTGATGAAAATAGCTGGCATCCTCTTCGTCGACATAATGCGGCGTTAAATCGATTCCACCACCAAACCAACGAATCTGATCGTTTAGCTCAAAATAGCGGATATTCATGTGTATAATAGGGACTAAGGGATTATTTGGATGAATGACGATGGATACTCCTGTCGCAAAGAAATCATCTTCCTCTACAGCAAATGATTTTTTAATCGCTTCGGGTAATTTGCCATAGACAGACGAAAAGTTAACACCTCCCTTTTCCAAAATTTGACCATTCTGAATGATCCTGGTACGACCTCCGCCACCACCTTCACGTTCCCACAATTCTTCTTCAAAGCGCGCCGATCCATCTAATTTCTCCAACGCCTGACATATTTCGTCCTGAATTTCTTTATAAGCTAAAGCAATCGCTTCTTTTGTTATCATCTACTCTATTGCTACTTTATTATGTTAATTTTTCGCTTAATGCTTGAATAATTTTAGATGCAGGAAGGTGTTCATACAAAATTTGGTGCACGGCATCGCATATAGGTAATTCCACTGCATATTTTTTTGCATATTCCTGAATACATGCCGAAGCGTAATACCCTTCAGCCACCATATTCATTTCCAATTGAGCAGATTGTACACTGTACCCCTTTCCAATCATATTTCCAAAGGTTCTATTTCGGCTGAATTGGGAATAGGCTGTCACCAAAAGATCCCCTAAGTAAGCCGAAGTATTCACATCCCTGGAAGTATCACCGTCCACTTTACCTACAAAACGACGCATTTCGCGAATTGCATTGGATACCAACACCGCTTGAAAATTATCACCATAACCTAAGCCATGGCAGATACCTCCCGCCAAAGCATATATATTTTTCAATACTGCACCAAATTCTATCCCTAGGACATCTTCCGAAAGAATCGTCTTAATGACCCTTGACGATAAAAAGGAAGCAACCAATGCTGCACTATCTAGGTTTTTACAGCCGAAAGTTAAATAAGACAATTTGCCTAAAGCAACTTCCTCCGCATGACATGGGCCACCAACCACACAGATCTGTTCAATATCTACCTCATATCGTTGCTCCAAAAACTCACCGATAATCAAATTATCTTTGGGAATAATCCCCTTAATGGCCGAAACGACAATTTTATTTCTAAAATCTTCCTTCGTAACATTTGCCAGAGCATCCTTCAAATAAGCCGCAGGCGTATTTAAAATGACAATGTCCGAATTCGTAATTACATTTTTTGCATCGGTATCAATCGTCGTAATACTAAGATCAACCGAAACACTGCTCAGGTAAGTCGGATTGTGTTTGAATTTTTGAATATATTCTGCATCTTCTTCCTTTCTTACCCACCAAAAAATATGCTTTTCTTGGTCATTTTCACATAGCATCTTGATCATAGCGGTAGCCCAACTTCCGCTACCAATTATACCAATCTTTTTCCCCTGCATGTCTTTAATTTGTTTTCGATAGCAAATATACTTATTTACTCATTAGATATACGATTCATGCGGTGAGATATGATACTTTCGTTACTTTCTTAAGCAAATAAACGTTGCCAAAAGCCTATTTCCAAACCAACATAATAGTCTTTATCTTCGAATTTTATGGGGTAAATAGTAATAAAATCATGCTGCTCTGGATTACCTCTTCCTGAAATTAAATCAAATTCATGGCGGTGAAAAGGACAGATTACTTTTCCACGTTCACACCAGCCATTTTTCAGTGGTGCTCCAGCATGTGGGCATTTTCGGGAGAACGCATAGAGTTGATCTTCAAACCAGGTTATGCAAATAATTTTCCCACCGAATTTATGTTCGCTGATGCCCTGATTTTTCAGAAATTCGGCATGTTCAATTTTGTACCAATGAACCATTCGACAAGATAGCTAAAAATTACAGTGAATTTTCTATCTTTGTGCAATTTCAAAAATTTGCACTATATATGGCTTTACAATGCGGTATCGTAGGTTTACCAAACGTCGGTAAATCAACATTATTTAACTGTTTGTCGAACGCGAAAGCGCAAGCGGCTAACTTTCCATTTTGTACAATTGAACCAAATGTTGGGGTAATTACCGTACCGGATGCCCGTCTCAATAAATTAGCTGAATTAGTCAACCCACAACGCGTTGTTCCAAATACAATCGAGATCGTCGACATCGCAGGTCTTGTAAAAGGAGCTTCAAAAGGTGAAGGCTTAGGC
Organism: Sphingobacterium sp. UBA7253; assembly: GCF_002472745.1. Taxonomy (NCBI): domain Bacteria; kingdom Pseudomonadati; phylum Bacteroidota; class Sphingobacteriia; order Sphingobacteriales; family Sphingobacteriaceae; genus Sphingobacterium; species Sphingobacterium sp. UBA7253. The sequence goes on from NZ_DKSP01000168.1 coordinate 13,549, forward strand.
AACCAATTCTTAGGAAATATTCGTACAACCAATGCTATTATTCACGTTTTAAGATGTTTTGACGACGGAAACGTGATCCACGTTGATGGTTCGGTAGACCCGATCAGAGATAAAGAAATCATTGACACCGAATTACAGCTTAAGGATTTGGATACCGTTGTAAAACGTATCCAAAAGGTTGAAAAAATGGCTAAAACAGGCGGTGACAAAGACGCAAAAAGAACATTTGACATCCTGTCAATCGTTAAAGATCATCTTGAGGCTGGCAAATCTGCACGGACTGCAGCGATTGAAGCTGAAGATTTTGAGTTTATTCAGGATTTAGCATTATTGACCGCTAAACCTGTACTTTATGTGTGTAATGTAGATGAAGGCTCCGTCAACACAGGAAACGCTTATGTAGAACGTGTTAAGGAAGCCGTAAAGGACGAAAAAGCCGAAGTATTGATTATTTCTGCTCAGATCGAATCCGAAATTGCACAACTGGAAAGCTACGAAGAACGCAAAATGTTCTTAGATGACCTTGGGCTTGAAGAATCTGGCGTTCATAAACTGATCCGCGCGGCATATTCACTTTTAAATCTAGCAACTTATTTTACCGCTGGTGTACAAGAAGTCCGCGCTTGGACGATTGAGAATGGATTTACAGCACCTCAG
>NZ_DKSP01000169.1:0-8512 GCF_002472745.1 Sphingobacterium sp. UBA7253
CGTTTAGGACGCAAGTGATGTAATCTCAACAGTTCTTGGTATCGCCGTATTTATATTATCGGCATGTAACGGCAATTCGGAAAAGAAGAACAGTTCTGCCGAAACCCATACGGACACTACGGCACACGCCAATCATACTGCAAGCGAAGAGCCGACCATACCGGGTCTGTTTGGGCAGTATGGGAAGTTGGTGTCCGCTCTTTCTTCAGATGATGACAAGGAGGCGGTATTTGCGGCGCAGGGCTTGGTAAAGACACTTTACAGCATGGATACGACCAGTTTTAATGCAGAGCAGCTAAAGGCTTATAAGGACATCTCCCCGAGCATCGAGGAAAATGGCGTGCATATAGCCGCCAATTTGGGCAACATCCAACACCAAAGGGAACACCTTGTCATGTTGGGCGAAGACTTTTACGATTTGGCCAAATCATTCGATTTGGGCAAGCCCGTATATAAGATAGCCTGTCCCAAATTTAACGATGGAAAAGGGGCATTTTGGTTAAGCGAAACAAAGGAAATCAAAAACCCGTACTACGGTGCTAAGATGCCGGGCTGTGGCTCTGTAACGGAAACTATCACAAAGAACTGATATGTCCTTAAAAAAGAAAATCATATTGGGACTGGCTGTTATCCTCATCGGCATACAGTTCTTTCAGCCGTTACGGAACCAGTCGGATGAAGTGCCAGCCACCCATATCGAAAGGGTGTACGCCGTACCCCAAAATGTAAAGGCTATCCTTGTTCAGTCCTGTTATGACTGCCATAGCAACAATACCCATTATCCGTGGTACAGCCGTATCCAGCCCGGCGCATGGTACATGGCAGAGCATATAAAAAAGGGGAAAGAGGAACTCAACTTTAGCGAATTTGGTGACTATTCTGTCCGCAGGCAGCGAAACAAGTTCAGGGCTATGGCCGGGCAGGTTAAGGACGGGGAAATGCCGTTGTCATCATACACACTAATTCATCGCAATGCAGTATTGTCACCGGAGGATAAGCAGGTTTTGATAGCGTGGTTTAGCACAATGGAAGACAGCATTAAATAAAATTTTTCAAATCATGAATAGATATAATAAAATACCTATAAGAATTTTGCAAACAGTGCTGATACTGCTTTGCACGCAAACGCTGTTTGCACAGAGAGTGGTGCATTACGAGCTGTATGTAAAAGATACGCTTGTCAACTATGCAGGTAAGCAAAAAAGGGCAATTGCCGTAAACGGGCAAATCCCCATGCCCACCCTTACCTTTACCGAGGGCGACACTGCCGAAATAGTGGTGCACAACCAATTGAAAGAAAGCACATCACTTCACTGGCATGGTGTGTTCCTGCCCAATAAAGAAGACGGTGTGCCCTGGCTTACACAAAAACCCATCGCACCGGGCACAACCTACACCTACCGTTTTCCGATTATCCAGCATGGTACGCACTGGTACCATTCCCACTCAGGATTGCAGGAGCAGATTGGCATGTACGGAAGTTTTATCATGAAGAAAAGAAGCGATGATAAGACATTCAGAAAAGGAATTGACGATTTGCCGACCGTTCCAATTATATTAAGTGAGTGGACAAATCTTAACCCCGATAATATCAACCGTATGCTACACAATGCAAATGATTGGGCGGCCATTAAGAAAGGCGCAACACAATCATATGTTGAAGCTATTAAGGAGGGAAAATTAGGGGTAAAGGTAAAAAACGAGTGGAAGCGGATGCTGGCGATGGATGTCAGTGACATTTACTATGATAAAATCCTAATAAATGCTAGCCATAGCACCGATTTGAAAACAATTGATGGTAAAAAGCTAAAAGCAGGCGACAAAGTCAGATTGCGTGTTTCCAATGGAGGGGCGTCTTCATATTTCTGGCTACGGTATGCTGGAGGAAAAATTACAGTAGTAGCGAATGATGGGAATGATGTTGAGCCTGTAGAGGTGGACAGGTTAATCATTGCCGTTTCTGAAACTTACGATATTGTAGTGACTATCCCTCAAGATGGTTTGGCTTACGAGTTCTTAGCAACAACCGAAGACAGGACACAATCTGCGAGTTACTTTATAGGTGATGGGGTCAAACAGCTTATTTCTCCACTCCCACGATTGAAGTATTTCGAGGGGATGAAGATGATGAACGATATGATGAAAATGAATGGCGATTTGGACGATATGGGCATGAAGATGAGCCTTAACCAAATGGACATGAATGTAGTGATGTATCCCGAAATTACCGGAGATGCAACAAAAAAAGCAGACCACAGTAAGCATGAGGGTATGGATATGGATAACGACGCTAACCGTTACAACGCTAATGCCTTGGGAGACATCAAAACATTAAATTATGCTATGTTGCAATCACCTTATAACACCTCTCTTCCAAATGATGCGCCTGTAAAAGAGTTGAAATTCACACTTACTGGCAACATGAACCGCTATGTATGGAGCATGGATAATAAAATACTTTCGGAAACTGACAAAATACCTGTAAAAAAAGGAGAAATTCTACGGATTACCATTTATAATAATTCAATGATGCGGCATCCAATGCATCTTCACGGATTTGATTTCAGGGTGATAAACGGAAAAGGCGAAAAATCGCCGCTTAAAAATGTGTTGGATATCATGCCTATGGAAACAGATACCATTGAGTTTTTAGCAAATGAGGAAGGTGATTGGTTCTTTCATTGCCATATATTATATCACATGATGGCGGGAATGAACAGGGTCTTTGAAGTTGGAGACTACAATAACCCCTATCTACCCGACAAGGCAAAAGCCTATAAAGAATTGCAAAGAGAAAGTAATATGCCTCATTTTATGGCACAAAACGATTTTGCAACCAATGGTAATGATGGAGAAGCTATGCTAATGAATGCACGCTACCAATTAGGAACAGAATGGCGTTTAGGCTATAATAGTATGCACGGTTATGAAGTAGAAACCCATTTAGGTAGATACATTGGAAAGATGCAATGGTTCATGCCCTTTGTAGGTTTTGATTACCGCTACCGTAAAATGGGAGAAGATGAACACGAAAAGAACATATTTGGACAAACCAACAAGAAAGACACCCGCAGGGCGTTCAGTTTAGGGTTTATGTATACGTTACCTATGCTGGTCAATTTTCAGGCAGAAGTATATCATGATGGAATTGTGAGATTGCAGTTAATGCGTGAAGATATACCAATTTCAAAAAGACTAAGAGGTGGTTTTATGGTGAATACCGACTTAGAGTATATGGGAGAACTTAGGTATATCATTAATAAGAATATAGGTATACGTACCCACTATGATAGCGATATGGGCTTTGGTGTGGGGCTGGCATTGACTTATTAAAATTAAATAACTAAGGGTTGTAAACTGCATAACCGTAAAAAAATATCGGTAAAAAAAAGGAGGTGATGCAGGTGTAATTCGCAAAGACTAACCTGCATCATACTACAACCCTTTAAAGTATGCAACAAAAATCTATCTATCGTTCCATCATCAATACGGTAGAGGTTGAATTTTTTTAAGCAGTAATTGCATCATAAGCTAATACGAACAGTGTTAGCTTTTCTGTATTAACCAATAATATATTACATCAAAATGAAGCGAATGGATAAATTTTACAATGAAACATATCTTAAATTGGAAACTGCAATCCAGGAACTGGAGATTGAAACCGACTGCCCCATAAAAAGAATTGAAGCCGTTATACACCATATCATACAAAGCCTTGCCGACTTAAAGGACTTTGTACTGAAAAATGACTTTAAGAATATGGAAGAAGAAATCCATTTTTTCAAGTATCAGAAACCTGTTATTGTTTCAAAGCTCATCTACTACAATGCCATCTATAAAATCGAAACAAGAAGACCCTACGGGAACAAGCGTACCAAGAAATATTTTACCAAAGAACTGAAAAAGCTAAAAAGGTTCTTTGAAAACAACCTTGATTTTTACAAGTATTACCGCAGCAATAATTCTTTCGTTGACGAAAAATTCTTTGTGCGTGGCAAGCACGATATAAGGCTGTGGTTAGACACATTTTATTTTGAAGCAGACCATCGTTTTTCTACTTCACACGATTATAAGGTTGCCAAGATTATTGCCAATGACCTGATACAAGTTTATTTGGAAGACAGGCTCAATAACATCAATGTGAAAAGGGGTTCGGACAATTCATTGAAATGGACGGCAAGCAAAACGGCACTGACTGAACTCATATATGCACTGTACTCCCACGGTGTATTTAACAATGGGAATACAGATATAAAATTGATTGCTAAAGCATTTGAAGATGCCTTTAATATTGAATTGGGCGATTTTTACCATACGTTTATGGAACTGAAAGCCCGTAAGATAAACCGAACCAAATTCCTTGACAGCCTGTGTGAAGCCCTAATAAAAAAAAATGGACGAAAAGGACGAAAAGTAACGACTATTATAATACGCCACGAGGTGAATGAACGCCTTTTGTCCGTATAATGCTTTCCTGCACCTTTGGGGCTTCATTCTGCTTTTCTGCCTGCTCCGAAGCATCTTGTTTGGTTTCCGGCGTAATAGATAGCTGTATCTTTCTTTCTACGGCAGCCAGTTCCGTTTTAAGATCACTCAATCGACTTTCCTTAGCCCAAGTACCGTTAACCACTTCCTGAAGTATCGGTAGGTCTTTTGGTATTTCAGCGATTTTCTCCTGCTCCTGCTTCACAAAGCCCGGCAGTTTTTCCAAAGCCCTTAAAAAATTCATTGCGGCGGTTTCGGGGTCTTTTGCCATCAGACCGTTATTGTAGGTGTACTTGATATTGCCCTCGCCAGTTATAAAAAATCTATTGACCCTTTCGAGTGTTGAATTATCCTTTGGAAGTTCTGTTTTAACCAATAATTGAAACCGTAGAGGTTGCCTATTTCACGATAGTCGCCTGCCGTGCGGGCTTTGTTCGCAATCTCGTTCAGTTTTGCGCCTATTTGTTTCGGATTTGCATTGGGCGGCAAGCCATCTAACAGCACAGGGTTTTCGATTGTAAATATAAAATATTTAAAAGATGATAAAGATCTTGAAGGAATAATATCACTTCAGGGAGAGGTGCGCATGGGAGGAAGTAATAAAATAGTACCAAATGCAGAAATTGAAATTCGGGATACAAATAATAAATTAATTGCTAAAAAAACAGCTGATAGTAAAGGAAGATTTAAGTTTACCATAAAAACTGAACCTACTGTCGGGAATATTAATATAAATGGATCCGATGGAAATTCATTAGGTGAACTTGAAATCGCAAAAGTTGATATGGGTCGATTTTATTCACAAATAGAAATAGCTGTGAAACTGTTTATTATAAATGGAGTTATGAAAAGCACAGTACCCCTTTCGAAAAAAGAGATTAAAGAAATCAAGAATCAAAATAATAAATAGATATAAATGAGAATCAACTCAGAAAAATTATTAATATTGAAATGAGTTAGATTTTAGAGGTAGGTACAAGCAAGTTAAAAAAAAGCTTTTGATGGTGCTAAAAATTTCATCTTGTTTACAACGGAATCTATTCATATAAAGAATTTTTGTTTATTATTTGAAATATAAAAAAGGTCCAAATTTATAATGGCATTACGCATAAAGTTAAACCTTTGTGGTTTTAAACTTCTTCTTTTGCTAACACTCTTTAGCTGTTCCACAAAGAAGAATTATAACGACTGGGTTGATATAGACCAAAACAACTGCAGCAGCTATAGCCAACGAGGTAAAGGTTATACAGATGATGAGATATCGCCTTTAATAAAAGGCAAAGTGAGAATGTGCCATAATAATGAAAATGTTCCTTCTGCTAGAGTTTTCTTTCTTAGTTCAGAGAGTGATACAATTGGTACAGCCATCACCGATAAAAATGGAGAATTTTCGCTAACGATCCCATCCGAGGGATTGCTCCATGGAAAAATTATTGTAGATACATTTGGAACGGGGATGACTATCGAACATGTTTACATTGCGACAAATTTTAAAACCTACGCCTTAGACATAAAATTACCAAGGCAGCCCATGTATATTAATGAAATAGGTTCAAAAAAGGACCAGAAAAAGTTGAGGAAAGAAGTTGAAAAAGCAAATAGAAAACATAGATAGGTGTTATAAGTTGATCTGGGCTATTAAAATTTTAGTCTTTTTTTTGATCTTTTGTTTCTCATCATGTTCTGTCATCAGACCTAAAACAATAAACAATAAAGTATTGGGCGGGTACGAATCTTCAAGCTATTTAGACGAGAACGATTCGGAAGATTCTGTGACGATTTCAGGCATTATCACTGAAGCTAAGAAAAAAAGGAAGGTACCCAATGCAGAGATACGATTTTTAGACTCGGAAGGAAATACGCTCAAAAAAGTATCTTCAGACACAGATGGATCATTCAGTACAAGACTGGCAAAACTCACAAAATTTGGAAGTATCGAAATTGATGGAAATAGTGCTGGTTTTCTCACTATAGCAAACATAGACTTTGGTATTTTTGTCAATAATACCAGAATAAAAGCGAGATTATTCAAGTACGATTATTCTGCAACGGAGTTAGAATTTTACAAGAAAGAAGATCGAGACCAGCTAAAGCGAGAGATAGAAGAAATGAAAAAACAAAAGAGGTAACAGCATCGTACCACAAAGTGTATTAATTATAGAAATGGAGACTGTAACATGAACTGTGTCAGAGGAATAATTCAATAAGATTATGTATATTCAATTATTCAAACGACACGGTCATGAAAGAAAAAGACCCATTCGACTTTGAACGCTTCAAGGCAGAAGCCATGCAAGGTCTTTACGAAGGTAAAAGTTTGTCTCCCAATGATGGCGTCCTAGCGCCGTTAATGAAGCATCTGTTGGAATCAATGATGGATGGAGAACTGGAAAACCACTTGAACGAAGAGAAAGCTTCGGGCAATAGCAATCGTCGAAATGGCAAGACAAAAAAGACAGTCCGAGGTCTCAATTGTTAATTCGCATATAGATACCCCCAGCAATTCGCATTAAAATGCCACCACCTTAAACAATTAAGGTTTTACTTGTTGAGAGTATAATAAAATCTCAGCGTTATGTATAAAGTGGCTATGTACAATACGATAAAAACACTTTTGGAACACGGCAAATCTTTGCGGGAGATCTCAAGGGAACTTGGGATGTGCCGCAAGACCGTTTCGCGTATCCACATTTAACATGTATTGTTTTGATAGAGGACTGCGTAAGCTGGTAACCGCTGAACTCGAAAAGATAGAAGTCGCAATCAGAGCAAAAATGATTTATATATTGTCTCATCAATATGGTCCTTTTTGGTATAGTGCCCCTAACCTGTTCGAATCTCTCCAGCTCCACTTAAGGGGACACTTAATAGAAAGCACCCCCTTTCTTTATACCCATAAAGAACTATGAGTCAAAATGTTAAAACACCTACACATAGAGTTAGAAAATTTCAACAAAATGTTTAGTCTTAGGTTATCAATTATTAGCAGACGTGGTCATTAAACCGAAGCATTTCTAAACACATCCGGCCGTTATGATAAGGACATTTCCAGAAACCCGCCTTATCATCGTTACGATTCATTTGTCCATCGGGCAATACACTCCAGTACCATTCTCCAAATTGAACATCAATAAGTTTTGTCTGAATAAATTTCCAGACATTTTCTGCTAAATCTAAAAACTTGGAATCAGGTACAATTTTGGACAGATAGCTATAACCAACTACTGCCTCGGCCTGTACCCACCAATGTCTTTCGTCATCTAAATGACCATCTCTAAATTCGTAAGCCATACTTCCGTCAGGAAGGATCCCCTCCACGGCGGCGAGGCCAATGCTGGTCACAATATCTTTGATGGATTGGGAGAGTGCGGGAATATTCAATACGGTAGTAGCTTCCCACAAAAGCCATGCTGCTTCAATATCATGACCATATGATATGGTATCAGTTGTTGAGTTCCACTCCCGATCAAAAAAAAGATTGAGATGCCCTGTACGCGAATCATAGATTTTGCTAACGAAAAGATCGACCAGATCCTTTTGGGCTGAAATTAATTGATCATCTGGCCACACCTGTAGCAGATTGGTATAGGGCTCAAGAATATGTAAATGAGTATTCATGGTCTTGACCTGATTCTCGTCTTTTTCACTCAGCCGCATATCGGCTATCGGTGACCAGTCGCGCGAAAATGCTTCCAAATATCCGCCAGACTCATCATCAAAAGTATGCTCAATCAACTTAAAAAGATCTATTGATAACTCCAAAGCTTCGGATATTCCCGTAGCTCTGTAAAACTCCGAGAAACCATACAGTGCAAAGCCCTGTGCATAGGTCTGTTTTTTTGTATTGAGGGGCTTGCCCTGATAATCAAGCTCCCAATAAACTCCCCCATATTCTTTATCGATAAAATTATCGCGTAGGTAGTGGTAAGCCCGTTCAGCCATTCGTAAATAGGATATATCGTTAAATTGGCGATAGGCAGCTGAGAACGTCCAGAGGATCCTCGCGTGCATAACAGCTCCTTTGCTA
>NZ_DKSP01000169.1:8694-27969 GCF_002472745.1 Sphingobacterium sp. UBA7253
CTTTGCTAGCATAGGGCACCAAATGATTATGCCCATCCATCTTTCCGTAAAAACCGCCAAATTCCAGATCGACCATTTTTTCACTCCAAAATGGAAGTATGTTGTTTTCAAGTATTTCTCTAAAACGATTCATTTAATTCAAGCTAAATGTATTGATTCATCTATTTTTTTTCAAGATCAGCCTCTCTTTTATTCTTTAGATCATTAAGGATCAGATCCATCCGTTTTTCGCTCAAAGGGTAAAAACTTATGAACAACACGGATAATACAGTACCGATTGCAGGGAAAAAACTCAAGAACATCCGAATACCATGAAGTGCTTCGTCACTCTGCTGCTGATTGGCCTGAAAACCATAATAGGCCAATAGCCAACCTGTCAGAGCCGTCCCAAATGCCCAGCCGAGCTTCTGACTCATCGATGAAGAACTAAAGATCAAACCTGTTGCCCTATTGCCTGTGCGTAGTTCGGAATAATCTGCACAGTCGGCATACATCGACCAAAGCAAGGGAAATACGCTCCCAGCGCAAATACTGATGAGTACCTGAAGAGAAAATATAAGAATTAGTTCTTCTTTGCCCAACCAGTAAAAGGCAATACTTCCCACCGTAGCAATAAGCATGGCAATCATATAGGTGCTTTTTTTTCCGATACGATTACTGACAGGAGCTGCTAATACAACACCTAATATATTAGCAGCTTGCCCAAGGGCCAAATAAAGTCCACTTAATACAAATGGTACCTCAAAAATCATGATTCGGTCGATTTGATGCTCCTCAACATAATACTTGAAGTAGTATAGCGTTGCTCCATCCCGAATGGAATTAAAAACAAGCGCCGCCACCCCGGCTCCCAGCAGTATCCACCAAGGACCATTTTTTAGCAAGTCCCCGATATCTTGCTTTAATGTCGAGTGATGCGCCGTCACCTCTACAACCCTTTCCTTTGTCCAATAAAAACATAGCAAAAAAAGTATCGTTGAAAATGCAGCAATAACTAGTGCAGCCATAAACCAACCATGCTGAAGTGACGTAAGATCTGCTCCCGCCTTACTGAAAAAATCTATTAATGGGTTGAATAAAAGCAGGGTAACAAAACTCCCGATATAGGCGAATGTCATCCGAAAGGTAGCCAGTACATTACGCACTTTGGGAAAGGGACTCATTACACCCAATAATGATGCATATGGTACGTTGATCGCCGAATACACCATCATCATCAAGGAATAAGTCAGGTAGGCATAGATAATTTTTCCGGTATGCGAAAAATCAGGCGTATAAAATGTTGCTGCACCGATCAAACCAAAGGGTATGGCAACATAAAGGATGAATGGTCTGAACTTGCCCCAACGGCTCCGTGTACGGTCTGCAAGTGCACCTATAATGGGATCGAACAACGAGTCCCAAACTCTGGTGATCAAAAACATGGTACCAACAGCTTTCGCCTCCATACCAAAAATATCGGTATAAAAAAACATCAGGTACATACCAAACAGCTTCCAGAACATGGACGACGCTGCATCTCCCAGACCATATCCGATTTTCTCTCTCAACGAGATTTTTTCATTTTCAATTCTCATAAGTAGGTATTCTGGATACAAATCTAACTATTCAGATTTTTTGAAGCGATCGTATGTACGACCTTGACTGATGCTGCTGACCGAAATCCATCCTGGGCTGTATTAAAACAATAATCAAGCAATCTGTCTATCGATGATAAGGCGACATGCATCCGTGTATCGCTCGAAGCATAATAGATATAAACGGTACCATCGGGGTCTTCGATCCAGCCATTTGAAAAGAGTACGTTGGAGACATCTCCTACTCTTTCTATACCCTTGGGTGCCATAAAATGTCCCGCGGGTTCAGCAATTATTTGGTCGGGATGTGCCAGATCTGTTACAAAAAGATAGAGTACATACCTAAGGCCTGCAGCACACATCCGTACGCCATGTGCCAGGTGTAGCCAGCCACGCTCGGTTTTAATGGGCGCTGGCCCTTGCCCATTCTTAAGCTCTTTAATGGTATGATAGTGCCGGTGATTTATAATTTTCTCTTCGGAAACAACCGCATTTTCCATACTGTCTACCAGCCCCCAACCTATTCCACCACCTTTGCCTGCATCAATAAAACTATCCTGTGGACGTGTGTAAAGTGCATACTTACCATCGACAAACTCGGGGTGGAGGACCACATTGCGCTGCTGACTGCTGGATTGTAAATCTGGCAAGCGTTCCCATGTGACCAAGTCGCGGGTACGTACAATGCCGGCAGCTGCAACTGCCGAAGATAGATCACCAGCAGGAGCTGCGGGATCTTTGCGTTCGGTACAGAAAATACCATAGATCCATCCGTCCGCGTGTAGCGTGAGACGCATATCATAGATATTGGTATCTGGAATTTCGGTCTCGGGAATATCTATCGGATAATCCCAAAAATGGAAACCATCTATGCCATTTTCACTTTCGGCAATAGCAAAAAATGACTTGCGATCATTACCCTCTACGCGCACAACCATAATATATTTGTCCTGCCACTTGATTGCCCCAGCATTGAATGTCCCATTGATGCCGAAACGCTCCATCAGAAAGGGATTTCTCTCCTCATCAAAATCATAACGCCAATGAAGTGGTGTATGATCAGCAGTCAGAACTGGATAGGTATACCGCTCGTATATCCCATTTCCTGGCAATAATGGCGTATTTTTTCGAGAAATTAGTTCCTGATGTGCTTGTTCGATAGCTTGTCTACGATTTTCAAATATTAAATTCATCTTCTATAAGTATAGTTTTGTTTCTCTTGTATATTTTCTATTTCTTGTGCTCTTTAAAGATCTGTTGGACAAATTTTTCCAATTGTCCCCTCCAGAATGACCATTCATGGCCAGCATCTGCCTGGTCATAGACATAATCAACCCCATAGCTTTTCAACTTCTGGAGAAAAGCTAAATGTCCGTTGTACCGAGGATCTTTGGTACCACAGCTGGACCAGATATAGACAGCTTGACTATTGGAAGAAGATTTTAAAGCTGACATATTGGGGATATAGCGATCAAAATCAAATGCTGGATCACTCAAAAGTCCCGAGCTAAATTGACCTATATATTGGAAAGTATCTTTATTTCGCATACCGATCACGAAAGCCTGCCCTCCTCCCATAGATAAACCAGCTATGGCCCGAGATGACTTATCCTTACCCACATTAAATCGTTGCTCGACAAGCGGCTTCACGTCGTTTAGCAACTCATCTTCAAGAAGATCCATCCCTTCAACTGAACTACCCCCGGCCCATGATCCATCCGTTAGACCATTGGTCATAACCACCAACATGGGTTTTATTTTTTTTTCGGCAATCAAATTATCCATGATATACGCAACACGCCCATCACGAAACCAACTCCCCTCATCATCTCCCCCACCGTGCCTGAGATATAAAACTGGCAGCGGTTTAGTTGACTGGACAGCTTGGGGTGGCACATAGACATAAAGGTTGCGCTGCTTGTTTAATTTGCTAGCGGTATAGGTTAAGATGCGGAGTTCTCCGTGGTTGACGGCTCTTAACTGATCAACGGCAGGCTGACGTGCTATAATTTCCAATACACTGCCATACACTTCTGTGCCGTATTTGACTTTAGGATTGGCTAAATCTATAGAACGTTTTCCATCTACCACAAATACATACTGATAAATACCTGGCAATAGGGAGCTCGTAGATGCCGTCCAAACACCGCTTTTATCCTGTTCCATCGCCAATCTCATAATGTCCCAGTCGCCAATCTCGACCTGCACTTTGCTGGCTTGGGGAGCCTTCACACGGAAGGTAACCCGTCCACTGGAATCAATCGCAGGTGAAAATTTGCCTGTCGATGCCTGCCACCATCCGGCTGTGCTAAATGAGGATCCGTCCTGCTGTGCTTTAACAGGCAAATAGAGACCTAACAACGCTGTGCCCAATAAAATTAGTTTTTTCATCTGTATATCATTTGTTTTCAATGGTAATGAGGCCGCCAGATTTATTCTTCCCACTGTGTGGTTTGAATATTCATGGTGGTTTCATAATTTTTTATTCTGATTTCCAGCAATAGGTGCCTACTGCTCCAGCAGCTAACTTGATCATGCTGAATTTACCCTTATACTGAACTTTTACCTCCCGATCATAGAATGAACTGTTTGCAACAATCAGGACAATCTCTTTTTTGGGAGTAAGAAACGCAACATTGGGCAATACTCCACTATTCTGTACTGTAGTAACGCGTTTGATATCCGCGTTTTCCTCGTCCGTGGTAATGTCAATACCTTGATCATAAGGAGCATTGGAGGAAACACGTACCGATCCCGGCGGAACGAATTTTGAAATATGTGCAACAACGTAATAGGCCACATTTCTTGATACCTGATCTCCATCAATGGTAAGTGCGCCCTGACATATGGCACATCCACCATTATCTGTATGGGGATCATTATTGGGATCTGCGGCCAAATTCCACAATATCATATTCCGGCTCCAATTGCGCATGGTTCCGATAACAAGGCGTTCGGTCTGGTAGGCAAGGTTGCTGATTTTACTCTGGCTAGATTGAATGACCATCTGTTCTGTAAAATAGATATTTTTGTCAGGTCTGGCTTGATGCACCAATGACATCGTACCAATGTCACCTCCATAGTGGTGGAAACCGGATCCATCTACATATGGACCAATAGCAGGGTCATTCAACAGGGTCAATGGATAATCTGGCCGATCACAATTATGATCAAAAAGAATAATTTTTGTATCCGGCTTCAATTTGTTAAAGACAGGCAGTAAGTGGTCTCTTAGAAAATTGCGCATCTGCGATACAGAAAATGGCATACTGGGAGTATTCCTCGAATTGAGTGGTTCATTTTGCACGGTGATCATATGAATAGGGATCCCATTTTTTTCCATTTCCTGTACATAACGTAAAAGATAACGGGCATATACAGGATAACAGTCCGTCCTTAATGAACCGCCTTGAAACTGCTGTCCCACTTTCATCCACACAGGAGCAGTCCAGGGTGAAGCCATAATCTGAATTTTGGGGTTGATGGCCAAAATTTCTTTGAGTACAGGAATGACATGTTTGTAATCATGCCCCAGGCTGAAATTCAAAAGATCCGGATCTGCTTGGCCACCACTGAGATCATTATAGGTATAAACAAAGCTATTTAGATCGGATGCACCAATACTTAAACGGATAGCACTAATGGCGATTCCATCTCCGGCACTGAAAAGTTCGTGTAGAAGCTTAGACCTTTTATCCGGTACCATCTGATGTATCAGTTGGGCACTACCTCCCGTCAGCGCAAACCCAAATCCATCAATAGTCTGGAATGCCTGTCTTTCGTCAATAACGATAGGTAGTTGACGCCCCCGTGATGTCGGCTCGAATACTGCCGGCGGCCCTGCGGAAAGCTGCGAAAGAGGCTGATCTTGGGTCACCCACTGGTTTAATTTGTGTTCTTGCGCCTTCAATTGAAAAACAGATAGGATCGCAAATAATAAGGCGTATAATAATTTTGGATTTGGTCGTCGAATAATCATAATTTGTGAGCCTAGTCTGAATATTACAATTGGTTATCTTTTAACATCTCTACAGCAAATTTACTTGGTAAAGCTTACCTCGACTAATACTATTTTAGCAGTAGGTAATTCAATTCGAACTATAAATCATCAAAATAACACTTAAACATCACTCACGGCATATACTATTTTATCTCCAAATTGGCCAACTTGTAAAAAAGGAGCAGTAAACTGCTCCTCTAACACCAATTACCAATCACTAGAATACAGTACTGTTAGGGATAAACTAGATTCGGATAATTGACATAAAAATCATTTGTAGCCACCTTAATGGCATTAAAATTACCGTAGTTATCATTTTCCCATGGATTTTTCCATGCACATACACCTGCGTACCCGTTCCAATAGCTTTGTTTGTAATAATTGGCTAGAGTAATATTCCAATTACCGGTATTATTATAGGATGAGCTGTTGACATTATACCCCGGTGTTTCTCCGATCAAGACAGGTTTATCACCATTATCTAACCAATAGCCGATGGTCGTGGTAAATGGCGCCCCGGAGGATTGCCACTGGTACCAATGGGGTGAATAAAAATCTAAATAGGCGTTGGAATTGTTGTACTGCGCCTGCAATTTTGCATTGCTATAATTATTGCCCCCATAGGTATCCCATGATGTGTACCTATCGCTGTTAAAAATAATCCACATTGAACCTACCGTCACCGGCTTGGTAGAAAATTGGTTTGTCTTGGCCGCACACCATGCAATGAAACGCACGACATTGTTCTTATTTAAATTGCCACAGTTTGCATCACGCCACATATGCTCTGGTTCATTGCAGATATCATATCCCATAATGGTGGGTTCATTTTCATAACGCTGCAGAAAGGGGACAAGAAAATATTCGGTATACCACTGGGTTTTGTTGACGTCATTGATGATCTGCCTAAATTGATTGTACTTGCTGCTGGTATTCTTTACCATATCAAATGACCAAAATGTCACCAGCAGATACACTCCCTTTGATTTAGCGATCTGAACGAGTTGGTCCATATCTGTCCAGAACTGACTACTGGCACCTGTGACAAGACCGTCACCGTTTAAAGACGGACTATGGCTCCCCGACCCATGCACCCAGATTCTAGCAAGGTTAATTTTATTATCCTTGTAACGCTGAAACTCATTGCTCCACCAGATGTAATCAAAATTTCTACCTAAAAAATCTAAAGTATAATCGCTTTGCTTTTGCCAGGCTGTGTTGATACCATTGAAAAAAATCTGCTTTGAGGCAACATAAAATTTATTGCCCGAAATAGTCACGGCATCAGTGATTGAAGCCGGAGCAACACCATTGTTCAAAGCCATCTTTTTCTGCTTGGGCAGAGATTCTGCAGCCTGATCAAAAGCTTTTTTTTGGCAGCTGTATGACAATATGATCAAGCAGATACACCATAATTTACATAAAGATCTCATAATTGTTTATTTTGGTTATTCTAAGATAGTGAGCTAACGATATCGCTGGCTAATACTTTATTAACAAATAGTTGTACAAGAGTGTAATTATTTTACTCACCCAGCATAATTACCTGATCGGAACCGTATAATGCTTTGATATCAGCCTCATTGTTCTTTTCAAAGACCAATTCTGACCAGCCCATAAAAAACACCCAATTGGGCTGGTCTTTAAGCACCTCAAGTGACGGTAATACCTGGCACTCTCCGATCGCCATTGGCCTTCCTGCTGCTACACGAACGATCGCATCATACTTTTCATTACTAAACCCCGTGTGATCATCGTACACATCAAGCGAAACAATATCCCAATAGGATCTTCCGGGATTATACAGCTCAACGTCAGTATCCAGGCTTTGAAAATCTTGAACATTCCAAACCCAAATTAGATTATCGAGCTCTTTTTTCTCAACCATAAAGTCATGTACATACCGGTAGAGTCTAGCGGTGCCTTTTTCTCCCGGGCGTCCCCCCCACCAAAATTTCCCCTGATTCATCTCATGAAAGGGCCTGAACAGAGCGATGACCTTGTTGTCTTTCAATCGCTTTAGATAAACTGCAATTTCTTCCATCATCGAGACTAATTTACCATGCTCTAAGGTCCCTTCTATAAAAAGGTTTTCCCACTGGCTGTCTGTCAAATGACTTAAAACGCCACGTCCGTCATCCCAGCTACAAGGTTGTCCATTGACAGGGTTGCAGGCGTGCCACATGATATTAACAATTGCACCCTGATGGAATTGGCTGATAGCCTCATCAATCATAGTGCTCCTGTGATCAATATTTTCCTGCTGAAATAAAAAATCACCGCTCCACAGCTTCGGATATCTACCTACTAGTTTGTTTATGGCATTGGTCCAGCGGGCAGGCTCACTATTGGGTTCGCGATTGTGTATACCACCAATAACACGCTTTCCCTTAATCCGGGATAGGTAATCCATTATCTTTTGCTTTTCTTTTTTAGCCGACCACGAAACAGAATCATTGACCTGCGTATTTGCCGCCAGCGATTGGCTAGTCAATGTTTTACAGCCGATCCCGGTGATCACGATTAATGAACTACATAGTAGCGCTAGTGACTTGAATATATTTTTTTCCATAATAGGTGATTTGTTACTGTCATTACTTAATGATATAAAGCTTCTCTTTTTTAGATCCCACAAAAAGATCTTTCAATACTATTTTTCCGTCCTGATAATCTTTCAGCTCTTCTGCCTGATATTTTAATGTAAGCGGGTCAAATGATTGGATCTCCTTTTTGTTTCCGATGATGTCCAAAATCTCTACGCTACTACTAAAAACCTCATTCGTGGGATTGTAAAGATAGATATAGAGTTCCTCGCCACATTTTACGCCATAGGCTTCAAGCCTACCGGCTTTTAATGCCAATGGCTTGAATTCTCCTTTTCCATTCAGCAACATACGGTCGCTCAATTGCCGTACCCCACGATAATAAGGTAGCATATCCCTATTCTGAAAGTATTCCCACCACCAGCTCATCGGTAGGATCGGTGTTGATGAGAAAAGCCCATACCAGAGACCCCGTTTGAAATCTAATTCCATCTCATATGCAAAATCATCAAAATTTTGCTGCCAATCCCATTCATAGCCAAACTCGCCGATGACATAAGGCTTTTTATGTTTTGTGGAGTATGCATTGATTTCTGAGGGTATCAGATCAGTATGTTTGTAAATGTGTTTTTGATTGATATCTATTGCCTCGATATCATTGAGCCCCGGGATATCTCTATGGGATATGCTGGTAGTAACAATGTGTTTATATGGATCTATCTTTTTTAAATAGGTAGCCATTTCAGTATGCCATTCTACAATAGCTTTAGAAGAAATCGGCTTTTCCCGACCATTAAACTGTATATTATCTACTTCATTCAGAAACTCCCACATAGCAATATGCGGTGAATACCCCCAGCGTGACACAATGTAGCGCAAACGATTTTTATAAAGCGTTTTAGCCTCTTCGGCTGCAAAAAACTCGTCCGTCGTCTTTACCCCTCCGATATTATCGGATCTGAAATTACCCATTCCCAAAGTAAGCATAACATATAAATCGAGTGAATCGGCAAGATCGACGAGATGATCGAGCCGGCGTACTGCGCTGGGGTTAAAATGAGCTGGATCTGACTGGTAGCGATCATTGTTGAATCCGTCCTGAAAATCTATGGGCAAATTCCAGGGACAGATCCAGGTCCTAAAGAAATTGCCGCCATTTTCAGCAAATTCGGCAAGCATACGGTCATAATTATAAACGGAAGCATTTTGGTGCAGTGCTGCATAATATTTTGAATCGTCTTTACGCCTTGATTCCCAACAGATGTTTTCGGCTATCCCACGAAAGGATGTACCGTTATCAAATTGTAAGGACCAGTTATTTTTAACACTTAGAAATCCTTTTTCTGCCGTTTCCCGCACCCGCGCATCGAATTTCCTAGATGTGGCGACTATTTTTCCATTTTTGCTCAATACGAACTTAAAATGATAATCGCCATGCTGTCTGGGTGAGAACCGGGCATTCCATTCTGAAATATCCCCAGATTGCCCCTTTACATAAAAGCACGGCTGAAGCAGTACCTCACCTGATGCTGTATATATCTCCATGTCAAGCTTAATGTCTTCCTGCAAATAAGGGTTTGTCCAGGTCGATTTAAGTTTTATAACGAAATCCATCCGTCTTCCTTGAAGTGCTGCTGACTCCTTAAAATCGACAGAAATAATCTGGGAAAATGTAGTTACTGGAAATATGAAAAAAAAGATTATTCCAATTAAAAAGCGCATACCTGATTAATTGACGGTTACACCATCGGCCAATACATACATATTGGGGAGGTCCTTTGAAAATAAACTTATACTGCTCCTAAATAGCGTTTTGAAATCATCGGCTGAGGGATGCCCTTTCCATGGTCCATAGAAATGTATCCCTTGCTTTAATGGATCGTATTCATTTCGCCACATAACGACCATACTGATTTTTTTACCAACGAGTGGAGTGAGGATCTGCTCGGTCCAATAACTGACATAGGGTACATTACCATTTCTGATCCCTTCAATTCCTGTTTCGGTAACACCAGCAGGCTTTTTCTTTTCTAAAGAAAGCTCTTGCAACGCGTTTAAATTGGAAAGAAACGCTTGGGTATTTGTACCATGATAACAGTCCATACCGATAAAATCGACTAATTCATCCCCCGGCCAGCGGAATAGCAGATCTTCTTTCCGTCCATTATTGTCCCGTTGTGGCGATATCGCAAAAATAAAATTATGTACCCCTTTCGCTACTGTCAAATAAGATAACGTAAACTTCCAAAGCGCTATAAACTCTTCACTAGTCGTACAAGAACTTCCCCACCAGGACCAGCTTTGGGTATGTTCATGAAAAGGTCTAAAGATAACAGGAATCAATTTGCCATTGCCATCCTTCAATGAAAGTGCAAACGTGGCGAGATTATCCAACCAACTTTTAAATTTTAAATTTGTTGCACTTCCATCGGTCAAAATTTCTTTAACAACTGTTTTTGATGAATTGTCCCATGAATCCCCGCCCGTCAAGGGATTGTTTAGGTGGCACATAGCGGTAATAACTTCACCACGGGAACGCGCTTCAAGGATAGCCTTTTTACGGGCCTCGTTTAAAGTCGCTCTGGTACGGCGGTCATCCATCAATTCAGCAAAATCAACACTAAAAACTGCGGGGTAGTCGCCTACAATTTCGTAAACGTCAGATCTACCGGCAACTTCCTTCCATTCTCTGCCGTAGATCAGATCATCATGATGGCCAAACATAAAGCCTTTGTCTTTTATCTTCCATAATTGGGAGTAGAGCGCTTTAGTTTCTGCCGTCGCCTGCTTGTCAAATAATCGGAGTTCGATTTGTGAGGGTTTTTCTCCGGGCTTTTGATCTGTGGCCGGATCAGCCTTGGTACATGCCGTTCCACCTATTAAGATGGACACGGCATACATAAATAACTTCTTCATGATTTGGATCAATTACGCTTTTTCACTTCCACCCAATATCTTCTGGGCTTTTTCACAAACTTATCATAGTCTGTATAGATTGCAGACCAGTCGTCATTACCGTTCAATGAAAAAGCAAAAGCATTGTTAACAATTGTTTTAGCCTGTTTATTGCCAAGATCCTCGGTACCAGGACCAAGAAAACTACAATTTACGCTGCTTCCATCTGCGGCAATTAGCGTCAAGATATCGGTTGTGTAGTCCCGCTCCCATTTCCCTTCACCCTTCGGTATTTTACGATAAAATTTATTGACATCTGTTTTGGGGTCTGGTGTATAAATGAAATTGGCATATTTTCCGTCAGCGCCGGCATCATTTACAAATGTACCCGTAGTTTTACCTGTCGGTGTTACTCCTGTCAGTTTAAAGGTTATGCTATTATCCAATTCCACTTGAGGACCATCAGATACAGGCCATATCCATGGTTTACTCGTTAAGGATAAAACCGCGCCACCACCATATTCAGGCCCTGTACCACCATAAAGTACAAGTCCGGTAATATCGTAGGTACCGAGGATCGTTTCGGTAAAAGGCTCGACGATGACCTCCCATTCTCGAGATTCACCTGTCTCTGCTGTCACGGTATAATTATACTTATAGTTGCCGGCAAGAAAATTGACTTCAGAACCAGAGGCAGGCGAAACAGTAGCGCGATAAGATTGTTGGATCACAGGTTTCACTTTGGAAAAGTCAGTATTGTCCTCCACCAATACTTTTACTTTCACTGTCCCAGCGGCCCTGTCTACAACTGCTGCTCCTATCTGCGTAAAGCCTGTCCCCATGGAAAAGTTTTCAATGGATTTCTCATTGCTCTCGACTCCCTTATAGGGATCCTTTTTACAACCAAAGACTGTAAAAACCAATATCAAATATGCTGCAAAACCAGCTTTATATGTTTTCAGATTCATAATAAAATAGTTATGGTTTCAATAATGGGTTTGTATCAATTTCACGCTGTGGAATTGGAAAAAAGTATGCTCCTGAAGTGATGGATTTACCATACTTTTCTACCAAAACTTTTTCCATCAGATGATTGCGTCGTAAATCAAACAGCCTATTCCCTTCAAATGCAAGCTCTAGTGCACGTTCTTCAACTACTGCCTCACGAAATGCAGCGACCGAAAGATTTGCTGTAAGCGGGCCTAGGCCTGCCCGGCTACGGATTTTATTCACCGCAGCATATCCCTCAGCTGTAGGACCAGCAGACTCTGCATAAACCAGAAGAATATCCGAATAACGTATCACCGGCGAATTGGTACTCATTTTATCTGCATCCCGAAGTGGATCAATGTACTTTCGGGTAAAAGGTCGCGAGAAATCCGCAATACCAAGTTTAATGGTTTTGCCATCGGGATTGACAACTTCTGAAACAATAAGGTCTGTTTTCCTCTTATCACTTGAGTTGTAGCTGTTGTAGTGCGCGGCCTCCATCTGAAAATGGTTCCACCCTTTACCAATATTGATTATTGTAGTCTCAGGATCGCTTGGATTGTATGGAATACGCATTGCAAAACCGGGATCAGGCAAAAACATGTTCGGTAATTTGGAATAATTCCCCTCGCGCTCACCTGAGCGATCTACAGCAGCGTCAAATATGTGTTCGGAAACGGCAGCTTTTTTATAAATTTCAGTATTCCAGATATCAGGTAACACACTTGTAAAATTAAAAATTTGCTGATCGTTGATCACTTTTGCGGCATATGTATTCGCTTCAAGATAGAGCTTTGTCGCATCAGTTACAAATTCGTAGCCTGGCGAAGTTGAAGCTTTTGAAGACGCCATATGGAGGTATACCTTTGCGAGTAATGACTGGGCAGCACACCGATTTGCCCTTCCCTCAAAATTTTTAGAAATTGACATCAATTGTTCCCCTTGCTTTAGATCAGCAATGATAACATCGTAAACCTGCTGGATACTTGACTTGGCTACAGGGATCTGCTCGGCCTCAACAAGGGGTTCTAAACGAAGCGGAACTTCACCGAATAGACGCACTAGATTAAAATTGTGAAGTGCACGCAAAAAATAAGCCTCGCCGATAATTTGATTGCGGTCAGCTTCCGCCATATTAGGAACGTTAGGAACATTGGCTATTACGGCGTTAGCACGTGAAATACCACGATAAAGATATGTCCATAGATTATCAAGATCTGAATTTGTCGAGGTAGTCCGTAATTGATCCAGTTCAAAATTTGACTGCCCTGCATCTGCTTTCGCTGTCAGATTCTCAGTCGGCAATTCAGTAATAATGTAATAACCCCTAGAATAATATCCGACTTCAGGCAAAATGGCGTAAGCATAGATCAAGCCTGAAAGCGCATCTTGCCCCGTCTTGTAAAAAGACTTTGAATTAACTATTCCATAAGGCTCTTCTGTTAGTTTAGAACAGGATATAAAAGTACTGCTGATTAGTCCTAAAAGACAAATAGGTATAAAAAGTTTATTGATTTTCATGGCTGTTTAATTTAAAATCCAACGGATAATCCAAGGGAATAAGTTCGAGGTCGTGGGTAATTACCCCAGTTGATTCCATCCAATCCCATCTCGGGATCAAAACCCTTGTTAAATTTGGTAAAAGTCAGTAAGTTATTGCCGGCGGCAAACAACCTTAATGTGCTGATGCCAGCAATCAGGCCCGGCTTAAAATTATAGCCAATGGTAACATTTTGCAGTCTAAGAAAGGAACCGTCTTCAACGAAAAAATCCGAAGCTTTATAGCCTCGCGTATTATTGGCTCTAGGATATAACTGACTTGGGTTATCGGGCGTCCAGCGCTGCACTTGCCTGCTCGGTGTCATCTTTTGAAGATCGAAAACATCATTCCCATATACGCCGTAAAACTGGGCACTTAGGTCAAAACGCTTGTACGAAGCACTGGTATTAAAGCTATAAATGAATTTAGGTGTAGGGTCGCCAATTACTGTACGGTCATATGTAGGATCTATGGTCCCATCAGACTCGCCCTTAGGGCCGCTGATATCGACGTATTTAATCTCACCTGGTAATGCCTCCCGCCCAGTAAGTCCGGCACCTATCCCTTCCTCCAATGTTTGAATTATTCCATTTGCACGATAACCATAGAACGTATACATTGGTTGGCCAACGATAAAATGGTTGACATTCTGACGTACCATTTCAATCAATGATCCTGTGACAACACGGTCACTCTCGCCCATTCTAACCACTTTGTTACGGTTGAGAGCGAAATTGCCACCAACAGACCACTGTAAACCGTCGGTTTGAATTACTTTAGCATTGAGTCCCAATTCGAAACCACGGTTACTTATTTCACCATCGTTTACCCATTGTTGATCAAAGCCTGAGGATGGTGAAATTGTACGCGTACGGAGTAAATCTTTCGTCTGCTTGTCGTAATAATCTGCCGTCAGGGTAAAGCGCTGGTTCATAAACCCGATATCCAAACCAATATCGAAAGATGTTGTCGTCTCCCACTTTAGGCTTTTGTTCCCTAAGCCACCAACGACAGTAAGCCCCTGCTCATTATTGGCTCCGGCCAAGCCCGGACCAAAGCCCGTCATAAAACCATTTTGTGATCCTACAAAATAGCGCTCAGAGCCATAGCGGTCCATGGTCTGATAAGGAGATATCCCCTGATTACCTGTCAATCCATAACTTGCTCTAAATTTCAGCTCGGAAAATGCGGCCAGGTGTTTAATGAATTCTTCTTCACTTAATTTCCAGGCGAATGCTGCTGACGGGAAAAAGGCCCACTTATTATTGTCCCCAAATTTAGTAGAGCCATCTGCGCGACCGGTCAGGGTAAAAAGATACTTATCTGCTAAAGCATAATTTACCCGTCCAAACCAAGAATTCAATGTAGATGAAGAGAGTCCATTACTGAGTGTCTTTGTCTTTGCACTGTTGAGATTTTCATTTTGAAGGTTATCGTTAACAAAATTCATCCCTATCAAATTACTCGTTCTTGTTGTTGATGTCTGTAAAGAGAAACCTCCTACAATATTGAAGCGATGTATATCGTTAAATGTCTTGTTGATGGTGAGATAGTTTTCATTGACTAGCTCATTATTGTTATAGTTGCTAATAGAGCCATAACCTGTATTTTCATAACCTCGAAATGTCACAGTGGCTGGCTCGTAGATATCACCAACAGAATTACCAAACTTAGTACTTAACTGTGTCCTAAACTGAAGCCAATCAGTAAATTTTATATTAGCAAATACTGTAGCCAAGACGTCTATAGTCTTTGACTTGTTGAGCACTTCATTAGCGATCGCTATCGGATTACCAAAATCCGTAGCCGATGTACGAAAATAGTTTCCATTTTTGTCATAAACAGGGAATATACGCGTACGGCCGGCACTCAAATTTTGCCCTTGATTGTTCGTATGTGTCAATATCACATTTGTACCAGCGGAGATAGCCTCAGTTAATTTTTGGTCTAAATTCAATCTGCCGGTATATTTGTCATACGCATTTTTTATCGCGAGTCCCTCTTCCTTATAATAATTACCGGACATGGAGTATTTTGTATTATCTGAACCTCCATCTACACCAAGCGTATAGTTTTGAGAAAAAGGGTTCCGATAGACTAAATCTGCCCAGTCGGTATTGGTGGTCCACTGTGGTTTATTGGGGTCCAACCCGCGCAATTCAGCTATAGACGGAAAGTAAACCCCACTCCTAACTTCGCCTAGATAAGGTAACTGGCTTAAAGGAGTCCCCCCATTTAATGCCGCCTCATTTGCATAAACAGCTTCTTCGATGCCATCACGCCAAAGATCAGGTTTGACAGCTAGTGTTGAAATAGAATTTAAAGTGTTTAAAGATATTCTTGGTTTACCGGCTCTTGCCTTTTTGGTGGTAACCATAATAACTCCATTGGCCCCACGCGAACCATATATTGCTGCTGATGAGGCGTCCTTAAGTACTTCGATGGACTCAATATCTTCAGGATTTATCTGTTTTAGATCTCCTGCATCACCCCAGGGAAATCCATCAACAACAACAAGTGGCGCATTGGATCCATTGAGAGAGCTATTACCACGGATACGTACTGTAGCGCCAGCTCCAGGCTTACCGCTTGAAATTGCCACTTGGACTCCAGGGATCTTTCCTTGCAATAATTGATCCACTGATGAAGCCGGAGTCTTGTTTAGGTCCCCACCTTTGAGTGTGGCCACAGCGCCTGTAAGATCACTCTTTTTAACTCCGCCGTAACCGATAACAACCACATCCTCGAGATCGACTGTGGCGGTTGCCAAAACTGCATTTACAACTGTTTGATTATTTAATTGGACGTTTTCGGTCTTGAGTCCGAGCGAAGTGAAGGTCAAAACTCCTGTTCCGCCTGGCACAGAAATCTGATAATTCCCTTTTTCATTTGTGGTGACTGCCTGATTTCCATATTTTACTGTTACTCCAGCTAAAGGCTGACCCTGATTGTCCCGAACGGTTCCGGAAACTAATCGACTCTGAGCAACACTTAATTGAACGGCAAATAGCGCACTGCAAAAAAGAGTATAAGTCGTCAATAAACTTCTTCTCATAATATATAACATTTAGATTTATAAATTGCTTACTATGGGTAACTTCTATTAAGCATACGTACTGTATATCCCTTTCTTAATTGGTTAGCCTCAAGTATTAGACAAATATATTCCAATACCCCACTTAAAGATCAATACTATTTTAACCAAATGTTATACTCAAATTAAAATATACCCCATCTTACAATCAAAACCACAAAATACTATATATATTATTTTAACTCTTAAATGAAAACACGGCTGCCACTGAAGTTGAGTCTATAGGCAGATGGGGTACAATTTTTTTTACGTTTGAATGCCCGGTTAAAGTTGGAAATATTATTAAAACCACATAGGTAACAAATCTCAGCGACTGTATTGCTCGTCTCTATTAACATTCTGGTAGCGTGGCCAAGTCTTATTTCATTGAGATTGTCAATAAATGTTTTTCCTGTACGTTTCTTTATAAACCTGGAGAAAGAAACTTCGGACATATTGACCAGTTCGGCGACGTCATTAAGGGAGATCAATTTGCTGAAGTTTTTATTCATATAATCAAATGCTACATCTAAACGACGGCTTCGAAAATTCAGTGATTTGTCCAAAAGCATATCTCCCTCAACCAGTAGTTCAGTGTCTTTGCTTACCGATAAATCCCGCAAAATTAGCATTAATTTTATCACTGAATCAAACCCCACCGTTTTATGCAAATTCAATATTTCGGGTGCGATTGACTTAATAGTGCTTTTCGAGAATTTTATACCAAAGCTGCTTACTTGCAACATTCTTTTAATAAAATTCAGTTGATTTTTATTTAAAAATTGATCGCTAAATAGATCTTTATTCCATTGCACTGTCACTTCAACAATATTCTTTGATCTACAATTATTATTGAACCAGCCATGTGGCAAATTAGGGCCTGTCAAAACGAGCTCATAATCTCCAATTTCTTCAATCCTGTCTCCGACAACTCGCTGAGCACCGGAAGCATTCAAAATCATATTTAATTCGTACTCCTCATGGTAATGATATGGAAAATCAAATTTATCTTTAATGCGATGAAACACAGTGAAGCATTCTGTTTCTCTTAATGGAGTGACTTCTTTGATCGGATGGTGGCTCATAATTGTTAAAATACTATTATCTAAAATAACACTATAGTTATTAATAAACAATAACAGACCAATCAAATAGTATGAATCAAGCTATTATCAGTTAAAATAGTATTATATTTATGATACTCCCCAAATACTGGATAACTGTTTAAATGTTTAAATTAGCAGTTAATAGATGAAAAAACACGAAGAAAGTTTAGTGCAAGCTTCAAAGCTAAAGTAGCTATCGAAGCTATTAAGGAACAGCAAACGATTCATGAGCTTGCCTCTAAATATGAAGTTCAAGCTACGCAGATCAATACCTGGAAGCGGGAATTCCTAGATAATGCTGAAGCAGCATTTACGACGGATAAGCCTATGGTTAATGATGATTCGAAAGAGAAAGAGCTCTATTCGAAGATCGGCGAACTCCAGATGCAGGTTGATTTCTTAAAAAAAATCTTGGGCAAATGAGCACAGAAGATAAACGTAAGCTTATTTGCCCGTCCCACCACCATCTGAGCATTCATAAACAGTGTAAAATCATAGAACTCCCTCATAGCAGTTACTATTTCAAATCTAAGGGAGTATCTACGCTGAAGCAACAGCTGATGAATGCGATAGATCGCAAATTTCTAGATTGTCCATTTTATGGTGTTAAACGTATGACTGTTCACCTGTGTAAAGACCTGGGGTATTTTGTAGGTGAGAAACGTATTCGGAGGCTTTATAAGCTCATGAACCTTAGGACGATATATCCGAAGAAGAATTTGAGTAGATCAAACAAAGCTGATTATAAGTTCCCCTATCTTCTGAGGAATCTCAAGATAGAACGAATAAATCAGGTGTGGCAGGCTGATATAACCTACATCCCCATGTTCCGGGGTTTTATGTACATGTTTGCTATCATCGATGTGTATAGTAGAAAGATCATGGGTTGGGGAGTTTCCAATACAATGAATGCAGAATGGTGCAGGGATATCATGCTTGAAACGATTGAAAAACACGGTAAACCAGATATTTTTAATACAGATCAAGGTTCTCAATTTACTTCCAGTATCTTTGTTCGTGCGCTGCAAGATGCAGAAGTTCAAATATCTATGGATGGCAAAGGTCGTGCGATCGATAACATTTACATAGAAAGATTTTGGGGTTCACTAAAGAGAGAGAAAATCTATTTGAATCCTCCTAACGCAGGGATGGATCTCTATCAGAAAGTTAACGCTTATGTTACCTTTTATAACACGATAAGACGGCACGATTCGCTTGATGATGAAACTCCAGACACTGTTTATTACGCAAAGAAAGCCTCATAATTGGTCGGTGCAATAAGGAAAGCTGGTGGTAGGTATAATATTTCCCTCTTTTTCAAACACCCTCAATCACTTTGGGGAGGGGATTTGAAAAAAGAAAAATATTAGCAAATACAGTCAAAAATTGAAGATTATATATTAAGTTTGAATTTAGTTGTCCAACAAACCGGCAGTATCATAGAGCTCCTGCCACAATGTGGTGATCAATATGCTCGGCTCTTCCTCCATACGCTTTTTTATATGCGTAAAGAATTTTTCAAGCGGATTAATCTTGCATTGAGATTTCCGG
>NZ_DKSP01000098.1:0-23808 GCF_002472745.1 Sphingobacterium sp. UBA7253
CTGGTTGTTAAATTTCTCATACCCAAACAGCGATTTGAATTTTACTCCAGGTAGGATATTGGCTTCCACAAAGGCATTTCCTGTAAATCTGTTGTTGATATAGCTGTGCTCGTTGCCTGTTGCCAATGCAACGGGGTTGTCGAGATCCGTATAGAATGGATCTACTGTGAAAGCCCCCTTATCACCGTATATGCCGATGACCGGAGAGCCCAGATAAGCATTCATGATGACTCCATTTCGGGAGTTCTCGTTAATGTCCACATCGTACCAACGGTTGTAAGATAAGCTTGTCCCGACTTTAAAGATTTTATTGATCTGATGATCTAAATTGACCTTGAAATTGACCTTGTTTACTGTATTTGTGATGACTGTACCATTATCTTTTTGATAAGATCCAGAGATGTAAAACCCTGTCTTTTCATCTCCACCGCGTACTGAAGCCTGGTATTTTTGGCTATGGCCGGTGCGGAATAACTGATCTGGCCAGTTCGTATCAGCGGTATATTTCGACCAATCCAAGGCTTCTCCCATCTCAGTCATTAATTCTCTATACTGTGCCGCATTTAGAACGCTAGGCTTTTTTCTGATGGCTGAAAATCCTTGATAGGTTTCGAAATTTACCTGTGTCTTACCGTTTGTTCCTCTTTTGGTCGTAATCAACACTACACCATTGGCTCCTGAAGATCCATAGACAGCGGCAGAAGCAGCATCTTTTAAGACCGAAATGCTTTGAATATCTGATGGATTGAGCTCCGATATATTTTCGGTAGGAACACCATCTACAATGTATAATGGATTGCTACCTGCAGTAATTGTTGAAGTTCCGCGAACTCGAATGGAGAAGCCAGCTTGCGGTTGTCCGGAGGATTTTACAATTTCTACCCCCGCCATTTTGCCTTCCATGGCACTCGCCAATTGGGTCACAGGGCGATCTTCAATATCTTTTGTACTCATGGTTGCAATGGCTCCCGTGATGTCTTTTTTCTTCTGTGTTCCAAAACCGACCACAACGATCTGCTCCAATTGATTGTTGGCAGTTTTCATCTGCACGTTGAGGAAGCTATTGGAACCTACCGTACTACTGATAGTCTCATAACCTATCGAACTAAAGCTGAGTTGATGTGTAGGGGTCGCTTCAATCGAGAATTCACCTTTACTGTCTGTTTCCGTTTGTTTACCTGTTGTTGTATTGCGGATTGTGACCCCTGTTAATGCTTTACCATCGCTATCGGAAACGCGTCCTTTGACAAGCTGTTGTACATTAATCGTGTTTTTTAAGGGCATGTCATCTGTTTTCCTTTTTAGGACGATGGTGTTGTTGACAATTTTATAAGAATACGATAGCTCTTTTAGGTTGTCATCCAGAATTTCAACAATAGAACCATCTTTATGGTTTATTCGGATTTTTTGGTTATCATTAATCTGTGAGTTATCGTACAGAAACACATAAGAACTCTGACGCTCGATCTCTTTAGCAAACTTTGCCAAAGTGTATTCCTTGTCTTGTAACTTGATTTTAGTTTGGTTTACATTCGCCATCGCCAAATTATTTGCATGGGAAACGCATTGGATAGCAAGTAAAGCAGCAAATAGTTTTGCCTTTTTACCAGCCCCTTGGATGGTTTTAAGTTTATACATAATTAGTTGGGTAAGTTTGTTTTATATTAAATAATTTAGAGTTCAACTTCAATTTTATTGCTTTGCAATCGACATTTTATATCCAGGAAGTTGAGGGTCTCAACCAGTTGCTGGGCCGTTGAATTACGTTTTATTTTTCCTGTCAGTTCACGCTTTTCATTTGTTCCTTTATAGACAATATCTACATTATACCAGCGTTTTATGGCGGCGAGTGCATCTTTTATTGGTGTCGATTCAAAATAGAAAAAGCCATTTTTCCAGGCCATTGCCTCTTCGATATTGGCTTCTGCTACGATAAGATTCCCACCTGAGGTAAATGCTGCTTGACCAGGTTTCAGCATTTTTGACTTGCCGAATTGCGAGACTTGTACAGAGCCCGCTATAAGTGTGGTTTTATTGTTTTCATTTGGATAGGAGCTTACATTAAAATGTGTTCCGAATACGCGGATGGTTTGTTCATTGGATCGCACATAGAATGGTCGCTTACTATCGTGGCTGACTTCAAAATAGGCTTCACCAGATAATTTTACTTCACGGCTATTCGACGCAAAAGATTCAGGAAATGTCAGCACGGAGCCAGCGTTTAGCCATACCTTACTGCCATCGGCCAAAATTATCGTATATTCTGTTCCAATCGGCGTTTCAATGGTATTGGTACGGCTAGCAGCGGTATTCTTACTGGCTGTAAATTGATATTGCACGGTTCCGGCAGCAGTTGTAACGACTTTCACCTGTTCATCCTGATGGAGAACGCTTTTTTGGTGGGCAGAAAGGTCAATTTTAGTTCCGTCGGCTAAAGTTAATACGGCTGCTTTAATGCCCGGATGAACTTGCTGTTGCGTCTTCGCGGCTACCTGCGGGCTATCTTCGGTTGTTCTTTTAACAAGGTAAAGGGGCAATATAAATAACAGTGCCAAAGCAGCAGCTATTCCACCCAATTTCATCCATTGTGGAATTCGCTTGATTTTTGACGCTTGGATTTCCTGCTTGATATGTAAGAATAACAGCTCTTTGAGTTGTTGTTCATCTGTTGCGAGCTCCTCGGGGATAGGGAGAGGTTCGCCATTACTTGTTTCATACCATTGTTGCAGTTCGGCTTCTTCTTCAGGGGTACATGTGCCTTGAAGCCATTTATAAGCCAATTGCTTTATCCGGAATTGATTATGATCAACCATATTTAGGGGTTATTTATATATAGAGTCCCTAAATTGGGTTGATACCCTGACAAGAAGAGAAAAAAAATTACAAAGTAATCAGAAAGCGCTGAATACCAGCGCGTATTTTTTTTAAGGCACGGCTTAATTGGGTTTCGACAGTTTTCACAGAGATGTTCATACTTTCAGCGATCTGTTTATAGGAGAGCCCCTCTTCGCGGGATAATTTGAAAACAAGCTGGCATTTTTCAGGCAATTCCGAAACAAGGTGATCTAGCCGAACACGAAGCTCTTCAAACTGAAGCCAATTTTCCGTCGAGTTATCAAAATCCACCCATTCCGTATCATGCTTAAAAGCTTCCTGCTTGTATTGTTGTGCCAGATATTTAAATACTTTGTATTTAACGGCCACGGCGAGATAGGAGGCGAGATTGCTTTCAATTTGGAGTTGATGGCGTCTCAACCAAAGTGAAGTAAAGATATTTTGTACAATTTCCTGCGCATCTTCCAGTGAATTTGTTTTGCGGGCAGCCTGGTAATAAAGCTTTTTCCAATAGCGATCATACAAAGCTTCGAAAGCTAAGCTATCGTCTTGTTGAATCAACACGATCAACTCTTCATCTGAATGGCCTCCAAAATCTTTCATGCAAGACAATAATTTGTTTTTCTATGGTTATACGACGTGAAATGCTAATTGCGCTATAAATGTAGGGACTAAATTATGAATAATGCAACTTTAATAAATAAAAGCTGGCTTTAAGCAGCTAAACGCATATTTTACAAAGGAAAGCAGCTTCGAATAGACAAAAAAAAGGAGTATCTGAATCAACAGATACTCCTTTTTTGAAGAAGTACTTCTTAGAAGTTTGGTTTCAACAAGTATTTATCGTAGAACCGGAAAATATGATCAGCTGCTTCCTCGGCTGTATCCACAATTCGAAACAGTTTTAAATCCTCTTCACTGATATATTTGTTTGAAATCATTGTATTTTGAACCCAGTCCATTAATCCTTTCCAATATTCAGAGCCGACCAATACGATTGGAAAACGCGCAATTTTACCGGTTTGAATCAGTGTGATTGCTTCAAAAAGTTCGTCCATGGTTCCGAAACCTCCAGGCATAACAATATATCCTTGAGAATACTTCATAAACATGACCTTTCTGACGAAAAAGTACTTAAATTCAAGCAATTTGTCGCGGTCAATATATTTGTTGTGAAATTGCTCGAATGGCAATTCAATGTTTAGACCAACAGACTTCCCTCCAGATTCGTAGGCGCCCTTATTGGCTGCCTCCATAATACCCGGTCCACCACCGGAGATAATACCATAACCGCGTTCCGTCAATAAGCTAGCAATATCTACCGCCATTTGATAATATTTGTGTTCGCGTGGGGTACGTGCTGATCCAAATATTGAAACACAGGGGCCAATTTTTGCCAATTTCTCAAACCCATCCACAAACTCTGACATCACTTTAAAAATCTGCCATGAGTCCTTTACTTTAATTTCCTGCCATGTTTTGTTTTCAAATGCGCGGATAATTTTATCTTCTTTTGTAATGTCCATATATAACGTTATACATTTAATTTCTAAAACCTAATTTTTCAAAAAGGAATACAATATAGCTATTTTTTTAATACTAGCTACTTTTTCTGATTATTCTTACATTTGCATTATGAATTTTTCTTCTAAACTTCTCGAGAACGCAGTTGCCGAATTTGGAAAATTACCTGGCGTGGGACAAAAGACGGCATTAAGACTGGTTTTGCATCTGTTGAAGCAATCCGATGCAGATGTAGCGCGTTTTACGGCCTCTATCGATCGCTTGAAAGAAGATATTCAATATTGCCAAGAATGTTTCAATATTTCTGACCACAGTATATGTGAGATATGCGCCTCATTCAAACGCGATAAAAGTTTGATCTGTGTTGTAGAAGACACGCGAGACGTGATGGCCATCGAAAATACAAATTCCTATCAAGGGGTATATCATGTATTGGGAGGGTTAATTTCGCCAATGGACGGTATTGGCCCCGCTGATCTAAAAATCGAAGGGTTAATTAATCGAATCCAGAGAGGTGAAGTAGAAGAAGTTATTTTGGCACTTTCAGCAACAATGGAAGGGGATACCACCATTTTTTATTTATACCGTAAATTGCGTGAGTTTGATGTTAAAATTACAACGATTGCCCGCGGTATAGCCTTTGGTGGCGAGCTGGAATATGTCGATGAGCTGACCCTGGGACGATCCATTGCGACACGGGTGCCTTACGAGCGCAACGTTGGTTAATTGTATTTCAGATAGATTTGTTTCACGCCTTCGTGTACTTTTCTTCCTTTGTCAATTTGTTGTTGTCGCCATAAGCTGTCGGTAACCATACGATTTGCTTTTTTATTTTTTAAGATATTCACATAAGCCATTTTACCGAGTACCGTCTTCTTTAAACCCAATAGTGAACAGGAATAGTCTCCCAATAGATAATGATTGTAGTAGAGATGAATTTCGCGCATGAGCTTTCGTCCCCATTTGTTTGTGGGGTAGGCCGCTTTAATGGGCTCTTCCATTAGCGCTTTTGCTAAAGCTAAACTATCCTGATCTCCTGATTGTTGTGTCATGGTCCAATAATACAAAGCTTCAATGGCTTGCTCCTCTGTGTCGGGGAGAAGTTGCATTGGAATACCCAGCAATGTTCCGATAAATTTCCAGACATGGAATAAACCTTCAACCTCATTTTTCAATACATTGAATTTCATGCGTTTTAGTCCTGTTAGGTAAACAAGAGAAAATCCGAGATTGGTTGCAAGCATATCCCATGTATTTAATGGAATGCCCCATTTTTCTGTTTGCCACTGACCGTGCTTTAGGATATTTAATCGCGCATACGAATGGATACATCGGATGAGTAGAATGGCCTCTATGCCAATATTTCCCTTTTTCAGCGCATCATTGCCTGTGATATCAACCCAAAAGGTTACCGTTTCGGTGAGCCGTTTTACGGCACCTTTTTTTAGTGCTCCCGTAAAGATTAAGGGTTTATTGATCGCACTGGATTCATAGCCTCCCATGAGGACATAATCCCGTAACACAATAAGTCCTGATAAACCAGAGCGTTGACTGAGCCCAATGCCTTGTTCTATTTTATCCCAATCTAACCAAGAAGGGCTGAGATCTAATGTATTTAAAAAATTCAGCAATACATGTTCGTATGCTGCATCAATAGGCTTGCCTGCAAGTGCATCTTTAAGCAGTTGTTGACCTTTATGGAAACCAATTTTTAGGTGTAGCTGCTCGACAAGTTGGTCGCAGCTATTGTCAAATTGATAGAGTAAAGGAGTAAATTGATCGGCAGCAGCGATGGAAAGTTTCGTCGGCAATTTGCGAAGCAATTCGACACCAAGACCCTTTGACCAATAAAAAGAAAATGAACTTGTATTAACTTGATAACGTTCGGGTACTCGCATATCTTCTATTGAATTGTCCAAACGGTATAACTTCCAGTTAGTGCGATACTATCATTTGATTTATTAAACTTAAAGTCTATATAATCCATTTGACACGATGAGAGATCACTACAACAAAATTGACGATCAATTTTAAAATGAAGTCTAAAAGAACCTTCGGTACTATTTGTATAAAAAGTCAATCCACTTATGCTAAAGTCACTTAAATGCGGTGCGCCATCTTTATCTTCCAATTGCTCGATAACGTAATCATTGATTTCTTGCTGATGTTTGTCGATGAATGGTATAAGA
The DNA here is from genome assembly GCF_002472745.1 of Sphingobacterium sp. UBA7253. Classification (NCBI taxonomy): domain Bacteria; kingdom Pseudomonadati; phylum Bacteroidota; class Sphingobacteriia; order Sphingobacteriales; family Sphingobacteriaceae; genus Sphingobacterium; species Sphingobacterium sp. UBA7253. Next base: position 6,549 of record NZ_DKSP01000098.1, read on the forward strand.
TCTTGATTGCTGAATGGTATGATTAAATCGTCTTTTTTTAGTTGGATTCTGATGTTAATTTCTGTCATCTTATTATGCTGTACTAATAAAGATCTCTCCAGTTTGGAATATATAAACTGAAAATTGCCTCTGTTTCTTTTTGCGTCTTATGAGCAAATTTACAGAAAGCCTTTAGAATAATTAGATTGATGTGTTCTTTTTCGAAATCAATGAGTCGATTTGAAAAATGAAATCCACCTTCAACGATTCTAAAATCGTTTTTGGATAATTTATGGATGGTTACTGTAGCTACATCATATATATCCAACTGTTCTTCCCAATAAGCAATCTGCTTGATTATTTCATGATAGAGTAATTCCTGACTCCATTTGTGCAGTAATTTCAATGTATTCGTGCTCTTCTTTTGATATACACATATGCTTGTAGCTGTCAGTTCAACGGTTGCTAGCGTTGTGGAAGGATAGATTTTGACCAAATAAGGTTTTCCAAAAAGGTAGTAGGGATTTTCTAGATAGGAATAGGATATACCTTCCGATTTACTTTCTGGCGGGTTTAACTTGATGTACTCTTTAAGGAAAGCAACATCGCAATGTGCCGGAGCATGTACACGATAGGGTGATGAACTACCCGAAATTTGGATATAATCTTTATTCCAGGGAACTATTTCATAAAATATACGACCGATTTCGATTTGCATTTCTCGATTTTAAATTAGATTTGGGGCGTCGGCATTCAATATCGCTTGACACCCTAGCAGCCGCGTTAAAGTAACATTTTTTTATATTAAACAATAGTTATAATCGTAACAATTTTCTTTTATACAGGGAGTCCAAACAATAAGAGTTTCGTTTGAACAAATAATGGACTAGGAGTAACCAACTTCGGACTGTAAGCAGTATGTCTGTACGATGCATCCATAGTAAATACACTTAAAAAAGGTGGACTCAACGTGGACTCACTGTGGACTCACTGTGCTTACAGGACGAAGTTGGTCATAAGTTAGTCGTAATTTGTAGCATTGTTACCAGCTCTCACTAGTTTTTGTTTTTAATATTTAGATACTATCTTTGGAATACTGTTTATGTATCAACCCAACGACCATTTTCCAATATTAGACCTGCAGAAATTTCAGGAAGGGATTATCGCTGACCGCGATTTGCTTTTTCATGAGCTCATTGGCCCTAGAGAAATTAGTGAACCGCACAAACACGATTTTTTTATCCTTTTATTGTTTCAGGAGTCTGTAGGCACACATACAATAGATTTTGACCGTTTTGTACTAGGCGCAAATCAGTTACATCTGGTTTTTCCGGGACAGGTGCATCAGTGGCAGATGGCCGATCCTACCTATGCACTGCAGCTCATGATCAGTAGGCGTTGGTTCGAAAGCTTATTACCTGCGTTGCGATTTCCTATTTCCTATTACCTTAAGCATTTGGTCATTGATCTTTCAACAGCCAATTTCCAGTCCTTATTAACAGAATTCAAGGCAATTGCAGATGATTTACAGGATGGCGAGATCCTATGGGAATTGATTTACGCACGGGTCAAAGTAATTACGCTTCTGATCAGCAAGATCGTTCAGGATAATTATGATGATTATGAACAATATCAGGCTAATCCAATTATGGCAAAATTTGTGCAGCTTATCGATGAATGGTATAAAAGTGAAAAATCAGTCGCTTTTTATGCCGAGAAGCTAAATATTTCGGCAAATTATCTGAATGTGTTAAGTAATCGGGTTTTACAGAAATCAGCTTCATTTTTGATTCAGGAACGTGTGTTACTGGAAGCAAAGCGATTGCTTAGAATTTCGGATAAAACGATCAAAGCGATTGTTTTTGATTTAGGGTTTTACGACAATGCAAGCTTCAGTAAGTTTTTTAAAAGCCATACGAATATGACGCCAAGTCAGTTTAAAGCACAGCCATAATATCTACATAAGCTGTGATAATTCGTACAAAGATCATTGGCTCAAATCACTTAGCTTTGGTGAAAAATGATATAGGCATGAATGAAATCAATCAGAATCAAGAGACATATTTGTTGAAGAATGTATTGCTAGAAACAGGCTTTCTTTATGAGAAGGACGAAATTGTTGCTACGAAAACGGCATTATTTGATATTCAAATTGAGGCAAATAAAATAAAAAATATTGAGCGAGCGCAATCTCTAGCCAATGGAAAAGCTTTTGATGTGAAAGGTAAATTGGCATTGCCACCATTCCGTGACATGCATATTCATTTGGATAAAACATTATACGGCCTGCCCTGGAAGGCGGTATTTCCAAAAAATAGAACTGTAAAAGATATGATTGCCAAGGAACAGGTGATTATCCCCGAGTTGTTGAAAACCTCTGTCGAACGGGCCGAAAAGTTAATCGCGCTTTTACAGGGCTACGGAACAAATTTTGCACGTACGCATTTTAATGTAGACCCAACATCGGGAACAAAGTCATTGGAGCATTTGTTACAGGCGCTGGAACATTTAAAATATTCATTTGCTGCAGAACTGGTCGCATTCCCCCAGCACGGTCTATTCTATACAGAATCGGCGAAACTAATGGAGGAGGTAGCTAAATGGGGGCAGGTGGATTTTATTGGTGGTTTGGATCCCTTTAGTATTGACGGCAGTATTGAGAAACCGATGGACTTGACCGTTCAACTTGCATTGGATAATAACAAGGGAATCGATATCCACTTGCATGAGGGAGGGGAATCAGGTGTTAAGACCATACATTATTTGATTGATAAAGCATTGGAAAATCCGGTATTGCAGGGACGTACATTTATCAGTCATGCTTTCGCCTTAGGTTACATGCCGAAAAAGGACTTAGCACATACGGCCGAACGATTGGCAGAAGCGAAAGTTGGTATCTGCAGTTCGGTTCCTTTTCGCAATATGTTGATGCCATTTCGGGAATTGAAAAAAGCGGGAGTGGAAGTTTTTGCAGGAAACGACAATGTTCAGGACCATTGGGGTACTTTCGGTAGCGGTAATATGCTTCAAAAAGCCAATCTGGCTGCGGAATTATATGGTTATGAAACTGAATTCGAGTTATCCCGTTGCCTTCGTTATGCGACCAATGGCAAAATTCCGCTTGATGATCAAGGGAATTCCGTATGGCCGAAAGTTGGAGATGATGCTAGCCTCCTTTTTGTCGATGCGAGTTGTTCTGCAGAAGCAGTTTCTCGCATCTCAACTGTCTATGGGCTTATCCATCAGGGAAATGTGGTCAAATGGAACAATAGTTCCCAAGCTTAATTGAAAGTAGCAAATAATCATAAATTGAAAATGCCAATTTATCGTCTAGAAAATTGGCATTTTCAATGCTGGGGGTAACGTTTAGTGTAGGAAAGTCGTCTTGCAATAATCTATTTTATAAGAACCTTGCTCATTGACCAATTGAACTTCATTTTTTGTTCGGATGTCATTACCGTAATCAATAAATACGATAAATTTGCTTTCAGTTACTCTGTCGATTTTGACATCCTTGATATCCAATGCGTCGTCATTACCTCTTCCAAATAACCAGGTTTCCGCTGTATATAAGGGGTAGATTTTTCCCCATTTGGCCTTGTAAGCTGCCTCAGCTTTGGGTAGTTCTTCATCTGTGAGGTTGGAGGGCCCGTAAATTTCATTCGCATCTTTTAAAAAGGCTTGGAATCGCTTGGTACATAATGCGTCCTCTTTATCCAGATAGTAACAATATTTCCCAGATGCGGAACCTGTACATTGAAAAATTCCTTTCAACCAAGCTTCTGCTTGCTGATGCTGACCCACTGCCGTGTCTTGCTCCGCTGTCCTTGTGCTGTCTTTGATTGGTATTTGCTTTGCAGGATGATTTGCAGTAGCGCTTTTATGGTCTTGCGCTGAATTTGTACAGCTTGCTAACATGCAAAACAGCCCTATTGTTGCATATAAACTTTTCATTTTTGATATCGTCTTAATATTGGAATAAAATTAGGATATAAATTGGATAACATGATCACGGATTACCACTATATTCAACAGAATATTCATCAAAAAATCTAATTTTCCATTCTTTTTGAAACAATGCAGAGGGCCGTAAGTCTACCATGTCGATTTAAGACGCAATGAATTTGCGTATTTCAGGACTTCTAAATCTTTTTTTACACCAATTATTTATTTTTATCATCTGTATATCAGTACTATAGAGTTTTTCATGGGTTTTTCTTATTTCTTTTTATTGTTACGCAAATTCCCTGCGTAGTAAACCAACGATATTTGTAATGTCAACAATGACAAACGTTCTTTGATGGAAATTATAGCGAAAAGCTTTAAGATATATACTTTATTATGAAGTATAAAAGAGCCTTTCTTCTTCAGATGGCATCCTGGTCACCTGTTTCAGTATAGCAGGTTAGTATTGTTCTCTATGAGCTTCAATATACTGATAAAACGAGAAGTTGAAAGGAAAGTGCTCGTGTTAGAGGTTCGAATCCTCTCCTGTAAAAAAGGTAGCTCAAGGGTAGAGCAAAGCAGTTAGTTGTGGGTCGTAGGTTCGATTCCTACTCCTGAGCAATCAGGATAGTTCAGTCTGGTTAGAATAACAACACAATCGTGTGGGTTCGAATCCCACTTCCATTTTCGGATGGAATAGCATAAGGGTATTGCATCGAACTGTCCATTCGGACATTCAAAGTTAAGACTTTCTTCAAAAAGGTCGTTTGGTAGAAGCTTGCTATCTTTTATCCTGCTTATACGCTGTTTTCATGCGATTGAGCAATTGATTGATGGCCTGAGATTCCTAAGTGAGGTATCTGCATTTATAATAAAATGTCATGACAATAAGATGGGGTATTTGTTCATCGACTTTTGATTTTAAAAAGGGTATCTGGACTTTCGAATCCCGCTTGAGGTCAAGGGATAAAAAATAGCAGTTTTTATAATAGAAATGAGGAAAATTTAAAAGAATATACAATGAAAAGAGTACAACTAACTACAGACGAAATCGGATTGGTTGTTAAGAACAATGCGGTGATCCGTGTTTTGAAATCCGGTAACTACTGGTTGGGATTTGGTGAAAAACTGGAGAAGTACACGACTACTCATCCATTTCCTTCCGGTCGCAATGTCGATGTACTGTTGCAGTTGACAGGTTTTCGCGAATTGGTCGATATCGTTGAAGTGGGTGATACGGAGATCTGTCTTGTTTTTTTGAATGGTAATTTTGAAAAGACGTTAGCGTCTGGCAGACATCTTTTTTGGAAGGAATTGCGCGAACGCAGATTTCAATTAGAAGACATTACGGAGATTGAGATCCCTACATCTGTTAATCGTCAATTGCTGGAGAAGCAGAGCTTAGGCTATTATGTACGTCAATATAAAATTGAACCAAATGAGAAAGCATTGCTTTTTGTGGACGGTGTGTTTGTAGATATTTTGAAGTCGGGAACGTATTGTTGGTGGAAGAATGCAAAAACCATAGCGATTTCAAAAGCTGATATGAGAGTCTTGACGTTGGAGGTGGCGGGACAGGAGATCTTGTCCAAAGATAAGGCACAGATCAGAATCAATTTCACGCTGCAATATCAGATTGTGGATATTGTCAAAGCGCTATTGGATAATAAAGAATATGAAAAGCAATTGTATTCGTTGATGCAGTTGACCTTACGGTCCTATATTGGCCAGATGACTTTGGACGAGTTGATGGAGCGAAAGACCGAAATACAAGGCTATGTCTTAGAAAATACATTGCCACAAGCCGCGGGCTTGGGTATAACACTGTTGACCTGTGGCATTAAAGATGTTATTTTACCAGGAGATGTGCGGGACATCATGAACCAGGTGTTGATTGCAGAGAAGAGGGCGCAGGCGAATAGCATCATGCGTCGTGAAGAGACTGCTTCAACACGGAGTTTGTTGAATACCGCGAAGCTGATGGAAGAAAACAGTATGTTGTTTAAATTGAAGGAAATGGAATATGTGGAAAAGATTGCTGAAAAGATCAATACGATTTCGGTTTCCGGAAATGGACAGATTGTTGACCAACTCAAGCAATTGTTTGTGAAATAAAAGATTAATAAGTTGAAAGAGGTGCAGGTAGCAACGTAAAGAGATGTTGTTACCTGCTTTGGAGAAGTTGTATGGCTGCTCCATCAAAAAAGAACGTAAAAAAATGGAAAATAAAAGAATAAATGGCAATGATTTAATTGCATTAGGATATAAAGAGAATCATTCCTTGGGCGTGGCATTAAAGATCAATAGTAAAAGACACGGTTTTACGCGGTTAGAAATGCTCGAAAAATTCAAGTCTGTCCTGGAAGATCCGACCGGGTATTCAGAAGATGCTGTTTTCGGAATTTTGGCTCATGCCATACTTGGACAAGAGGCTGTTGATAAGTCGTTAATTGCATTGAACGAGACTCCGGCGGAATATACGATTTATGGCGCGTCTGAAATCGAAACAGGGGCAAAAGTACAGATGAATATCGCTATGAAATTGCCTGTTTCAGTTGCCGGAGCGCTGATGCCGGATGCGCATCAAGGATATGGGTTGCCAATTGGTGGAGTACTGGCGACTAATAATGCGGTGATTCCTTATGGGGTCGGTGTCGATATTGGCTGTCGTATGGCTTTGTCTATCTTTGATTTGCCAGCCTCATTTTTGGAAGAGAATTTAATGACCTTGAAAGACATTATTCTGCGTAATAGTAAGTTTGGTGCTGGCAATGGATATTTGAGACATGAACGTGTAGATCATGCTGTATTGGATAACGAATTGTTCACTGAGAACAGCTTCCTTTCCGCATTGAAGGATAAAGCCTGGACGCAATTGGGATCTTCAGGTGGGGGGAATCATTTTGTGGAGTTCGGTATAGTCGAATTTGAAGAAAGAGATGAGGTTTTGAACATTGATAGCGGAGCCTATTTAGGCTTACTGACCCATTCAGGTTCAAGAGGAATGGGCGCCACCATTGCTGCACATTATACAAAATTAGCCAAATCCTTGTGTAAGTTGCCTTACCAAGCTGAAAATCTAGCCTATTTAGACTTAGATACTCATGAAGGGCAAGAATATTGGCTAGCGATGAATCTCGCCGGAGATTATGCATCAGCTTGCCATGAAGTGATCCATGAAAAGATTACGTTGGCTTTAGGGGCCGAATTGTTGGCGAAGGTCGAAAATCACCACAATTTTGCATGGAAGGAAACGTGGAATGGTCAAGAGGTTATTGTCCATCGAAAAGGTGCTACGCCAGCTGCAAAAGGGGTTATGGGGATTATTCCAGGCTCCATGGCTACACCAGGATTTTTGGTTCGTGGAAAAGGGGAGTCGAATGCGATACAATCGGCATCTCATGGGGCAGGTCGACTAATGAGCCGTACGCAAGCGATTAAAACGCTATCTTCCCATGATCTCCATTCGATGCTTAAAGATAAAGGTATTATGTTGCTTGGGGCAGGGATGGATGAAGCGCCGATGGCCTATAAAGACATCCATACCGTAATGGCTTCACAAAAAGATCTTGTTGATGTCGTGGCAAAGTTTTCGCCTAAGATAGTCCGTATGGCAGATGATGGGAGCAGGGAAGATTAAATCATGAAAAAAGCGCCTCAAACGTATTTGAGGCGCTTTTTTATTGTGATTTGATCATGTTTTGTTGATCAATCAGTGAGATTAAAATGGTTTGGCTGTCGCTACTTCCTTATAGGTGTATACATTATAAGGATATAGTTTTTTTGCCAGCGCTTTCGCAATAAAACTGCTAATAAGTAGCGGTGCCAGAAGCAAGTAGCCCCCCGGAACAAGACTTGCGATAATAAAGATTGCTGTAAAGGGGGCATGTATTGCTGCCGAAAGCATTGCCGCAGCACCAAAAAGAGCAAAATTTATAACCACCAATTGTGTGCCTAGGTAATGATTACAAAGCTGTGCAAACAAAACGCCTAACAATGCACCTGTAACAATACTTGGGGCAAAAACGCCGCCATCACCACCTGCACCTAAGGTCAAAGAGGCTACAAAAGGTTTTAAGAGAACAAGCAGGATCAGCGGAAGAAAGTACAGTAAATTAACAGAATCATGCAGACTGCTTTTTAGAATTTCTCCAAGACCATGATAGCTGTCGCCATACAATGCCGGCAAGAAAAAGATAAATGTCCCAACGGTGATTGCGCCCAAATTGACACGGATAAAATTACTTTTTATGCCTGCAAAATAGGACTTTGCATAAATAACAATTTTAGTGAAATATAACGCTAAGATCCCGCCAATCAGTCCTAAAATGGCTACAAAAGGGATCGCCTGCCATCGCCATGCTTTTACCTCAAATGTAAATAAAGGACTTGCATCAAGGTAATAAACAAATACGGACGCCACAGCCATTGAAGTTAGTCCACTAATGAGTAAAGTCTTATTATATCTCCGTGCAATTACCTCAAAAGCAAAAAGAAAACCACCCAATGCGCTTCCAAACAACAGTGTGACTCCAGCAATTACGCCAGCGCAGATCAACTCGGTTTTGTAGGCCCAAGCCGGATGCAATCTCCTATACGCTTGGTTGCCTACTGTAGCTGTGGCAACAACTGTGGAGACTTCAACACCGGTTGAACCACCAAAAATTACAGTTAGAAAACCATTGATATAATGGGAAGGAATCTTAAAAAAAGGCAAATGGTCTTTTCTTGTTTCCAATGTTGTATAGATTTCTTTGATCCCTTTGTTTTTTCTGTTTTGAAAAGCGTATTTCCGTAAAAAATAGATAGCTGTAATACCGATGCTGGGTAGAATAATAAACAGTTTAGGATTCCAGGAAAATACTCTTTCAAACAATTCTTCCTGTACATAACCTGTGCTGTGCTTGAGACTGTATGCCAATAAGCAACAAATGATACTAACGAGAGCTGAACTTCCAATTAATTTTAAATAGCTATATCGAACAACTTTTTTTCTGTATGTCGTATTGCCTTGCATAATGTTTTTCTTTAAATCGGCACAAAGGTAAGTGTTATTTAGTTTAAAATAAATGATTAATATCTTAAGACATACTTTTTGTTACGATAGAGGGCTTACTGGATACCGATGAAAATATCCACTTTTGCGTCTTGTGGATTTTGAGCTTTTTCGCCATATATTTCGAAGTCTGCAGCATATGTTCTTGGTAAATCCGAACTCCATATCTTTTGCCAAGTTTCATAAACGATGCCATCTTCTAAACTTCCTTCCGCGGTAAAGTGTTGGTAATGATTTTCAGCGATATGAATACCATCCAAGTCTTCGGGTACTTCTTCAAGATTGCTTACTTTACAGCCCAAGAAAGTCGTATAAGGTAGGGTATGATCCTTTTCATATTCGGTATAGATACAGTAAAGTTCGTTGGATATCTTGTTGGGAATACGGCTTAATACATCTTCTTTAAAAAAGCGGGCCCAAAGTTCCGGAATGTCCTTAGCTGCCTGTCCATTTTGGTTGCTCGTACGGATGGCGAGGCCAATTATACTGAATGAAGGGATTGTTTGATTTTTCATGTCTTTTAGTTTTCCCCAAAGTTAGATCGGCAAATGACAGCTGTATGTCACGAACAAACAGCTAATGTTGTTTTTTCCAGATTTTATCTACTTGGGACAGGTATTCTGCCAAAGCAGCTGAACCATACCAAGGGTAAAATGAAGCTTCTAAGAGACCATTCTTTATCGCTGGATCGTTTTCTAAAATATGCTTTGCCGCATCAATAGAAGCCATGTTATTTAAGATAAAAAGCCCCCGGAAGTTATTGTCATTTTTCCCAAACGGGCCAGCAACAATCAGTTGCCCATTTTTTACGAGAAGATTGATATTTTCCATGTGACCTTTGAAACATTCATTAATAAATTGTTTGTCTGTTGTTTTATTCTCGCCAGTTTTCAGGAGGACAAAGATGTAGGATTTCATTCCATAATCATCGGCCCCTAATTTTTTTGCGAGTTCATGATCGTAATTTGGGTTCGCTACGGTCGTTGTCGGTACGATTTTAGTCGCATAAAAAGATCTGACTTTTCCCGATTTTCCTTCCACTGCAATATGAAGTCGGTTTGTAGCGACGCGTGTATATCGAATGAAATTAGGGAAATCATGGACCTCATTGACAAAAGAATAGGTACTATCCTGGTAATTTAGCTCAAAATTGACTTCTTTCCCATTGTTTTGTCCGATGACCAGTGCTGTATATATAATTTTATCCTTTATTTTGGTCAATTTTAGGTATTCGCTAACTATCTTTTGGCCATTTTTCAACGCATAGGAAAGGCCTTTTAATTCATGTTCGTTTATACGATCCCATTGTTCGTATTCCTCTTTATTGTCAACCTTCCACGTCCCTTCCAAGAAAGAAGGAAAAGATACTTGTGAAAAAAGGGGTTGAGCAGCTCCCAAGCAAAAGAGTAGGGTGGCGATTAAAATTGTTTTCATATAGGTTTTATATTTTGATACTTAAGTGCTTTTATTTAAAGAAAAAGTATGGTACGAAAGCCCCGTGCCGCATAATAGGAGATCGCGCCATTATGATAGGTGAAAACTTGGTTGTAACGTCTGTCACCAAATAAGGCGCCACCAAGCTTACGAATACCCGCTGGAGTTTGTATCCAGCTGGAAGTTTTTAAATCAAATTCACCTAACATTTGGAGTTGGCGATATTGTTGTTCAGAAAGCAGCTCGGTCCCCATTTTTTTAGCTTCTTCGACAGCGCTTCCAATAGGCTTGTTTTCCTTCCTGTCATCTAAGGCTTTTTGGTCAAAACAGAGACTTCTTCTTCCTTTGGGACTTTCTTCTGTACAATCCACAAAAGCATACTGCTTTTTGTTTGGATCAATAATAACAAGGTCGGGCTCGCCACCGCTCTTTTCCATTTGGAACAAACTCCATAATTTTTGGGGGCTTTCAAGCAATTTATGCACTACTTCGTCCCAGCTGATCTGTGGGTGTCGTTTGGGGAATTTCTGAAACCTTTCTTTTAGCGTTTCAAGTAGCATTGACTGTTCCTCTTGTGTAAGCAAATTTTTCATAATGGTTGTCCTTGTGGTATTAAAATTACGTATTTAATTCAAAAGTAATGTAGCTTGATATTGCAAATGGATTAAATTCCTTATTTCAAAATTGAATTAAATTTATATTTTTACGTTCAATTTTTATATAAATATGGCTTCAGGAATATTTGCAATTCTAGATGATATTGCAGCGTTGATGGATGATGTGGCAGTAGCGAGTAAAATCGCAACAAAAAAAACTGCTGGAATCTTAGGTGACGATTTAGCGGTTAATGCCGAGAAAGCGACTGGCTTTTTAGCTTCACGCGAGCTCCCGGTTTTATGGGCAATTACAAAGGGCTCACTGCTCAATAAGTTGATAATTGTACCAATAGCATTATTACTGAATGTCTTTTTTCCAATTGCCATCAAATATATTTTAATCTTGGGAGGTTTCTATCTTGCTTTTGAGGGTGTTGAGAAGATTATTGAATACCTGTTCCATCGCAAACATCCTACGGAGGAAACAAAAGTGGAGACTGTCGTTGCTGAAAACTCAGTTGCCGCTGAAAAAGCGAAGGTAAAATCGGCTATTACTACAGATTTTATTCTTTCTGTGGAAATCGTCATTATTGCTTTGGGAACGGTTCTGGGAAAAAGCTTATCCTTACAAATTATTACGGTTTCGGTTGTTGCTTTTCTAGCCACAGTCGGAGTCTATGGTATTGTAGCACTTATCGTTCGTATGGACGATGCAGGTTATAAATTAATTAAAACCTCCCGTGAAAAAGGTCCTGTTGCGAGCCTAGGTCGGTTTTTAGTCCGTGCGCTACCCTTTGTTATCAAATTATTGGCTGTTGTAGGTACATTTGCTTTAATTCTGGTTTCAGGCGGAATATTTGCGCATTATATTGATTTCTTACACCATGCGCTACCAACTCTGCCAGGAATGATAAAAGAGCTGTTATTTGGCCTAGGAGGAGGTATTATCGTGGTGATTTTATTTACGATCGGCAAAAAGCTGTTTAAAAGGAAAAAATAAACTCCTATTGATCTTTGATGATCGGCAAGCGTATAACAAAAAAGGCAGCAGGTATATCTGCTGCCTTTTTTGGTTTCTGGTTCTTAAATTGTGTCTGTTGCCTCTGCCGCGGCATCCATTTCTACACGTTCACCTTTTGTATTAATCAAAATTACATCGTCCGAATCCGCTAATGAGACAGAAGCTACACCATCACTGAAAGAGGTGGCCCCGCTGTATATAAACGGTATGGCCACTTTTCCCTGGCCATCTAAATAACCATATTTTCCATCTTTACTAGCAAGGAAAAGATTAGGTTCTTCTGTAACTGAAATCAAATCGTAGTCGGGAGCAACGATTTTATTGGTTTTTATTTCGGTAAGATTATACGTGTCGTTTTCAATACTGATGAAATGCGTTGAATTATTTTCAGAAATATAGCTATAGGTCGCCGGGACAATTATTTTGCCCGCCTGATTCAATATACCATATTTATTTTTCTGCTGAAATACGGCATAACCACCGTTAATGAACGATATCATATCATAATTTGCGGAAATTAAAATTTTGCCAGATTTATCCATGACCCCATATTTTTCGTTTAGTCCAAAAACCAGTTGTCCAAGGTGATCATCGTATCCTAAATAATCGTATTGGAAGGGAATGATTGGTTTACCGGCCAGATTAATGGCACCATATTTTTCATTTTTATATTGAACTATACTAATATCGCCAACAAATGGTGCGATGTATAGATATTGTGCTGGTACAATTGTTTTTTCTTCACCGTCTTGTACCCCTAGGAGATTAGTTGCAGCATCTTCAAATAAATACAGGTTTTCAGCAATCTGGTTGCTTTCTTCCGAATCTTCCTCGTCGTCATAAATGGATGCTACTTGCTCATAATCCTCAGGAACGATAAAATCTTTATCGTCCAGTTGGCTATCGGCGATGTTCTGGGCAATCATATCCATTCCAAGAGGTGTTGTTAACTGCAGCACCGCCCCGGGGATTTTTTTAAACAGATCAAATCCCTCCCAATAGGTGGCTGGCAATTTATCGCTATACCAGATCGATAAGGTGCTGTTTTCGTCATTATCTTCTGAAATAGGAATTTCGACCTGAGCTAGTTTGCAGGGATAACCGGCAATCATTTTCGTCTGGTTTGGGACGAATTTGATTGCATGTGGGCTGAGCGCATTTTCTTTAACGACGTATTTTGCCAGTCCTGGGTACAATATAATTGATTGCTCTTCATTTTTTTTAATGAGAAAGATTGACTCTTCGCCGTCTCCGGAAGCCGATATGACTTTTATTTTATCATTGTTAACATACGCTTCGTACACAGAAACTGGAGCTGCTTGTGCTTCTTCACTGGGATCGACAGCATACGTAATAGCATAGTTGATCTTGAATGCTTTATTGATCTGTGCAAACGACATTGTGCTGGCCGCTAAGATAGCTGCGAATGATAGGGATATTTTTTTCATCTTCTTAAACTTTGAATGACAAATATCCTGATTCAAAGTGGGGAGTTTTATCCCTGAAATCCGTTATTTAACGATAAATCAACATGTTTCAAATGAATACATTGATTTGGGGAGTTAGCTGAACGGTCTTCCCCATATTTAATCAATAACCAGCTGATATTTAAGTAGTAGGCCAGGCAGTTGTTCCGGGCCAAATTTACTTTTTTTCATACGATTGACCTCTGGATCTAGCTGGATATTGATCGAAGACCGAAAATCGCAGCCCTCGAGATTGCATTGTACAAAGCGGGCATTTAGCAAATTCGTTTTTTTAAACAGCACCTGTTGAAGATTGGCCCGTTCAAAATCCACATGTTGCAAAGAGCATTGTTCAAACTGGAACTTCTTTATATTTCTTTCAAAAAAAGAGGAGTAATCCAGAACTGAGTTGCTGAAATTGGCATGAAAGGAAAATGAACTACATTCATTAAAGTGTATGCCGAGCATTTTGCAGTCATTAAAAACAACATGATCTAATTGTGTGCCCTTTAGACTGACATTGGAAAGATTACATGATTTAAATTCACAATTTGTGAATAGGAGATCTACGAGTTCTGCGTTCTGGAAATCACATTGCTCAAAGGTGCATTTGTAGAATTCCTGAACTTGCTTCAGTTCAGCTGTAAATGTTTGTTTAGAGATTGTTTTTTCGACAAGTTCTTCCATTCTGTATCGTGTTGGCATTGATTTTAGCGAAAATAAGGAATTCTGCCGAATGATTTTACTTTAAAATAAAGTCAAAGGCGCTATTTTCGCTTGCGAACAAAATACCTGATTTCAGGGATAAAAAGTGGGATTTTTTATGGCTATTTTTGGCGTAGCCATAAAACATACTTCTTGGGGTGCTGGGTGTAAGACTGAAGTATTGTAGAACTCTGGTAGGTTTTTATATAGTTGTTAAAGGGCACTGATCAGTGCCCTTTACTATTTTAGGTATTCCGATTCTCTATTTGCACAATGTTAGTTGTTCTTTAAATACTGACGCAGTACATATTGTAGAATACCGTCATTCTTAAAATACTCTATTTCAATGGCTGAATCGAGTCTTGCTTTCACTTGAAAATTGGTTACTGTTCCATTGTCATGTACCGCCTTTACCGAAAGAAGTTTATGGGGTGTTAAATCGGTCTCAAGTCCTGAGATGCTATAGACTTCTGTCCCATCTAGTCCTAATTTCTCTGCGTTTTCGTCATTGATAAATACAAGCGGTGCTACGCCCATACCGACAAGATTACTTCGGTGGATACGCTCGAAACTTTCAGCAATAACCGCACGCACGCCAAGGAGAAATGTTCCCTTTGCTGCCCAATCTCTGGAGGAACCCGAACCATACTCTTTTCCTGCCAGTACGATGAGCGCTGTGTTGTTTTTGCGGTATTCCATTGCGGTTTCATACACCGTCTTCACCTCATTGGTGGGGAAGTAACGGCTAAATCCACCCTCACGATCGGTAATTTTGTTTTTAATACGCACATTGGCAAATGTTCCGCGCATCATGACTTCGTGGTTCCCACGTCTAGATCCATAAGAATTGAAATCTTCTTTACTTACCTGATGTGATCTGAGGTATTGTCCAGCTGCAGTTTCTTCTTTGAATGACCCTGCGGGTGAGATATGATCTGTTGTCACCGAATCACCGAGATAAAGTAATACTCGTGCATTCTGAATATCCTGTATTGGATTAGGAACGGCTTGTAGATTTTCAAAAAATGGCGATTCTTTGATGTAGGTGGACGTGTTGTCCCACTGGTAATTTTGATCAAGATTCACTTCAAGTTCTTGCCAGTCTGTCGACCCGTCGAAGATGACATCATAGACTTCTTGGAAATCCGATTGTTTGACGCAGGCATTGACGGTTTCGATAATATCCTCGCGGCTTGGCCAAATATCTTTCAGATATACGGGCTGACCGTTAGGGTCGTAATCCAATGGTTCCTCCAAGAGATTAATATCCACTCTTCCGACCAGCGCATAGGCCACAACAAGCATTGGCGACATTAAGAAGTTCATTTTGACCTGTGGATGCACACGGGCCTCAAAATTTCGGTTACCAGATAATACCGAGGCAACAATCAGTTCACCTTTTTCTACCGCTTCTGCTATCTGTGGTGGAAGAGGACCGGAGTTTCCAATACAGGAGGTACAACCGTAACCTACAGTGTGAAAACGCAGGGCATCAAGATCAGCACTAAGTCCTGATCTTTCAAGGTATTGTGTAACGACTTTTGAGCCAGGGGCTAAAGAGGTCTTTACCCAGGATTTGGTGCGAAGTCCGCGTTCGATGGCGTTACGGGCCAATAATCCTGCACCGATCATGACAGTAGGGTTCGAGGTATTGGTACAGCTTGTTATAGCTGCAATCGCAATACTGCCATCGCTGACAATATACTCCTTATGATTGTGTTTGATGCGAACGGCATGAATAGACTCTTGAATAACTTCATGCGGTGAATCATGTTCGACAGGTACCTTACCAAAGGTAAACTCTGTGCCAGAGCCGCCGTCAGCAAGCCAGGCAGATTCCGATCGCTGTAAAACAGGGACATATTGTCGATGGTGTTCGCTGTCTAAGAGTTGTGAAAATGTGGTTTTTAAATCCTTCACTAGAATTTTATCCTGAGGCCTTTTGGGGCCAGATACAGTTGGTTCAAGGCTCGATAAATTGAATTCAACAACCGACGAATATTGAATTTCTTCCTTGCCCGTGCGCCAGAGTAAGTTGCTTTTACAATAATCTTCAACAATTTTAATCTGCTCTGCACTTCTATTGGTGCTATGCATGTATTCAAGGGTTCGGTCATCAATCGGAAAATAGGTAACCGTACAGCCAAATTCTGGGGACATATTGGAGATTGTCGCACGATCTGTCACCGAAAGGCTGTCCAATCCATCGCCAAATACTTCAACAAATTTACCCACAACACCTTTATCGCGAAGTATTTTTGTTATCGAAAGGACCATGTCTGTGGCGGTGCATGTCGCTGGTATCTTGCCCATAAGTTTAAGGCCGATAACTTCAGGACAGGTGAAAAAGATGGGTTGTCCAAGCATGGCTGCTTCAGCCTCAATGCCACCAACTCCCCAACCTAGTACACCAATACCATTCACCATTGGTGTATGCGAATCCGTCCCTACTAAGGTATCCGGAAAAAGCCAATTGTCGCGTTCAATTACTCCTTTGGCAAGATATTCCAAATTGACCTGATGGCAGATACCCATACCCGGAGGAACAACAGTGAAATTTTTCAATCCTTTCTGTGCCCATTTAAGGAGTTCATAACGCTCGCGGTTGCGTTCATATTCCAACTCGACATTCTTGTCATACGAGTAGTCTGTGCCAAAGTAGTCGACCTGAACGGAATGATCTATGACTAGATCCACAGGGATAGCGGGATTTATTTTTTGTCCATCCTTGCCATGACGGATGAATTCGGCACGTAGGGAAGCCATATCGACTACAGCAGGTACTCCGGTAAAATCCTGCATTAAAATTCTGGCCGGTTTGAAGGGTATATCTTTGTCAACAGGCTGTGGAGTCCAATGAATCAGGGTATTGACATGCTCGTCCGTGATACTGAATCCATCATGGTTACGCAATACATTTTCCAGTAGTATCCGGATGCTAAATGGCAGGTGCGTGATATTACCTTCAGGAAGATCTTTAATAGCACTATACTGGTAAACTTTTCCGTTAATTTCAATTTCTCGTATTGATTTCTCTTTGCTCATATTCATTTACTTA
>NZ_DKSP01000098.1:23896-30764 GCF_002472745.1 Sphingobacterium sp. UBA7253
ATTTTCATACTATATAATACACATATCCCCGAATTTGTTTGTAATATCTTTTACACATATCTTTCGGCTTTTGTATTCCAAAACGGAATTTATGCCTATATCAGCGCTAAATAATGAATTAAAAAATAGGATAAAAAAAGATTGCTTTTTCTGATTTAGAGACAATCAAATTAGGATGCAAACGTTATGTTAATGTTTATGCTTAGAAACAGTGTTGTATGAGAAAAAGAGTAAATTATACTGTCCTTTTCTTGGTTAGTTTGTTGTTTTGCAGCCCATTTCCGGGTAAAGCAAGTACACTTTCTGTTGCCGAAGGGGAGGACAATGGCTGGACCGAAGGATATAATCTTAGTTTTAGGGACAGTAAAAACAATGTGTTGACCCTAAATCAACTCAAGGGGAAAGTTGTGGTTATTAATTTATGGGCGACATGGTGCCCACCTTGTCTTGCGGAGATGCCTTCATTGGATCAACTCTATAAGGATTTTAAAAGCAACGATAGTATTATTATTTTGTCTGTCGATATTGATGGAAATCTTAGCGCTTCGAGGAAATTTATGGCGAAAAGGAAATATAGTCTACCTGTCTATCAATTAAATTCGGCGTTGCCGAATGGATTGAGTACCACAAGCATACCCACAACAATTATTTTGGACAAGGCTGGTAAGCTGGTCATTAAGCATGTAGGTGGAATGAATTTTGGGTCGCAGAAATTCAGAAAATCCCTATTGGATTTAAGTAAGGAATAGATTTTGATGTTGGAGATTATATTAATATAATGGAAGATAATTTATGTTTCATTTAGCATTTATGGCATTTTCTTGCTAATTTTGCATGCTAATTGTATAAGGAGAAATTATCTATGCCGGTCAAACTTCCTAATAACCTTCCTGCCATTGAGCTGTTGAAAAAGGAGAATATATTTGTCATGAGTGATTTAAGAGCAAATGAGCAGGACATTAGACCGCTTCGCGTTTTAGTGCTGAACTTGATGCCGCTTAAAATTACGACAGAGACAGATTTTATTCGTTTGCTGTCAAATAATCCTTTGCAGGTGGAAATGGAATTTTTGCGACTTGAAACGCATGTGTCAAAGAACACTCCTGAAGAGCATTTGGAAATGTTTTATAAGAGCTTGACTGAGGTTAAGGAGAATTTCTACGACGGAATGATTATTACGGGGGCTCCAGTTGAAATGGTTGCTTTCGAGGAAGTGACCTACTGGGCAGAAATTCAGACCATCTTCGATTGGGCACGAACCCATGTAACATCAAGTTTGTATATCTGTTGGGCATCTCAAGCTGCATTGTATCATTTCTATGGTGTAGAGAAGAAGCCATTAGCGGAAAAGCTTTTTGGTGTATTTAAGCATACTACGTTAAACAAAAGACATCCGCTATTCCGTGGATTTGATGATGAGTTCTTTATACCGCACAGCCGCCATACGACCATTGAGAAGAATGATCTACTGGCGAAAGAGGGTTTGGAAATTCTTTCGGAATCGCCGGAAGCAGGTATTGCTATTGTTTCTTCACGAGGTGGACGAGAATTTTATTTGACGGGACATTCAGAATATGCTCCTTTTACATTGGATGAAGAGTATAAAAGAGACTTAGAAAAGGGGCAGGAGATTGCTATGCCAGCAAATTATTATGTCGATGACAATCCCGAAAACCGTCCTCTAGTGCGCTGGACAAGCCATGCGAACCTGCTTTTCAATAACTGGTTGAATTACTTCGTGTATCAAGAAACTCCTTTTGATCTAAAAGATGTGGTTTACTTAGGCGAAATCAAACAAGGATAATTTAATTCATTTCAAACAAAAACGGCTAAAAAAGCATTCTATTCATGTTAAGTGATTAAATATGAAAAAGACTGCTTTACTAGTTGGTTCTGTTCTTTCATTTTTTTTATTGAAAGCACAGGTTACGCTAGAAGAAAATCAAAAACTGAAAGAAGCGAATGGTACTTTATGGTATGCTAATCCGTGGATCTGGATCGCAGGTATTGCCTTGTTCTTACTGATTTTTATCCTTGTACTACGTAAATCAACCCGCAATAAAGCATAGACCCAACTATGCTTCTTAATTTTGGTTGTCATTAGAACCATATTTGTTGCATCAACAATAGAAGAACTTTTCTTAAGTTTGTGTATAGCGATAAACAAACTAAATTTTTATATGAAGAAAAATCTACTTTTTGCAGCCTTGTTAGCCTGTGGCTCATTGACAGGCCATGCGCAAAACAATGCAATCAATGTGAGTTACATGGATAAGAGTGTTCGTCCTCAAGATGACTTTTATAACTTTGTGAACGGGCAATGGATGAAAACAGTCAAAATACCTTCCGATAAAGCACGTTGGGGTTCTTTTGACGAATTACGTGAAAATACTGATATTGCTACTTTGAAGGTTTTGCAAGAATCATTATCTGGACAGTTCCAAAAGGGTACAGACAATCAGAAGATAGGTGATTTGTATAAATCATTTGTGGATATGAAAACGCGCAATAAGCTTGGTTTAGCGCCTGTTAAACCTTATCTTACTAAAATTGCAGCCATTAAGAATTTCGATGATTTATATAAATATCTTGTTGAGGTAGCACCCATTGGTGGAAATCCTTTTTTTAGTGGCTATGTATATGCGCATCTTAAAAATTCCGATGTTAATACGGTATACCTTGGTGGCGGAAGTCTAGGTTTAGGACGTTCATATTATCAAGTAAAAGACAAGAAGAACGAAGAAACCTTAACTGACTATTCAAATTATATTTCTGCACTTTATGCTAAATCTGGCCAAGTTACGAAGGATTTAAAAGGTCAAAAAATTGTTGCCTTTGAAAAGCAGATGGCCGCAAACCTTAAAACTGTTGAGCAATCACGTGATGCTAATGGTCGATATAATCCGATCGCTGTAGCTGATCTAAAAAAAATGGTGAAAAACGTGGATATTGCAAAGTACCTAAAGGATGTCGGTTTTAAGGCCGATACTGTGATTGTGCCGGAAATAAAGTATTATGAAAATTTGGATCGAGTTTTCAATCCTGAAAATTTACCGGTAATCAAAGAGCTATTGACATTTCATATTTTAAATAATGCAGCGTCATATACTACACAGGAGCTTAATGATCTGTATTTTGACTTCTGGGGTCGTAAGTTAAAAGGACAAAAGGAGCAGCGTGCTTTAGATAAGCGTGGTGTGGAATTTGTCAATTCGATCGCAGGGGAGCTATTGGGGAAATTATATGTGAAAGAAAACTTTCCTCCGAAGGCCAAAGCTGAAGCTGAAGAACTTGTAAGCTATCTTGTTAAAGCTTTCGGGCAGCATATCAAGGGATTAACTTGGATGTCGGATGAAACGAAAGTAAAGGCATTAGACAAACTGGCTAAGTTTAAAGTTAAAATTGGTTATCCGGATAAATGGAAAGATTATAGCAAACTTGATGTTGGTACATCGTTGTATGAAAATGTATTGGCTTCGAGTAAATGGGCATTTTACCAAAATTTGGCGAAGCAAGATAAGCCAGTAGATAAGTCAGAATGGGGGATGACTCCACAAACTGTAAACGCTTATTATAGCCCATTGTTTAACGAGATTGTCTTTCCGGCAGCGATTCTTCAGCCACCATTCTATGATTATAAGGCTGATGCTGCAGTTAATTTTGGTGGTATCGGTGCGGTAATTGGTCATGAACTTTCACATGGATTTGACGACCAGGGTGCGAAATACGATGGAAACGGAAACCTGAACAACTGGTGGAGCGACAGTGATAAGGCGAAATTTGAAGCAGCGGCTGATGCTTTGGTACGTCAATTTGAATCCTATGAACCTGTACCAGGCGTTTTTGTGAACGGTCGCTTTACATTAGGGGAGAATATTGGGGATTTGGGAGGTTCATCAGTTGCTTTTGATGCATTGCAACTTTATCTGAAAGATAAGGGAAATCCTGGATTAATAGATGGTTTTACGCAGGACCAGCGCTTTTTCCTTTCCTGGGCTACAATATGGAGAACGAAGACAACAGACGAGTTTGTGGTCAATCAAGTGAAAACTGATCCGCATTCTCCGGCACAGTACCGTGCTTTTGCGCCGATCATTAACCTAGATGCTTTCCATAAAGCTTGGGATACAAAGAACGGTGACAAAATGTTTGTTCCGGTCGATAAACGTATCAAAATTTGGTAGTTTATCAATCATTTTACAAAAAGCGGGTGTATTTAAAATTAAATACACCCGCTTTTTTTTATTTAGTTTATACTATTTCATCCATTTTAGAACCAAATAGAACCCGATTGCTGTTGCAGATAAGGTCAATGCCGTCGCCCACCATAGTGTTGTAAAACCAAAGGAGTCGACTATGCTTGTTCCTAAAAGTGGTGAAAATATATTTGCTGCTGAAAAAGCAAGGGAATTGAAGCCCATGTATGCTCCTTGTGTTTTGGGTGTCGAGCGGTTAACAGAAACCGTTGCCATGAAAGGTAATGTCAGCATCTCACCTAAACCAAAAATAAAGAATGTGAAATATAACCAACCGAGCCCGCCTGTAAAATTTAGCATGGCATAAGAGCTGGCGCATAAAAATGTTCCAAAGACGAGCGTGCTAATTAACGAGAATCTTTTTTCAGCTATATGGACAATAAACATCTCCAGCAATACAATAACGAAACCACTCCAACCGAGTAGAAATCCGATTTGATGGTCGTTCAAATGATGAACCTCACGGTAGAAAAGCGGTAAAGTCGTAATCAACTGAAAGAAACAAAAAGAGAAAATACAACAAAAGATATTGAATAAGACAAATGGTAAGTCTGTATAAGGGTTTCGTCCTTTTTGAGGCAATTCGTTTTCAGGAATAATCTCTTTTTTTGATTTGATATCGCTTCTTTTTTCTCGTTTATGAAAAAAGACAAAGAAAATCACTGCAGCGCAAAGGACGGCAAAAGAATTTCCATAAAAGATCCAATTGAATGAGATGGTGGCCAAAAAGCCAGCAACCGCTGGGCCGATTGAAAATCCCAAATTTATGGCTAGGCGATTCAATGAAAAAGCACGCGTGATATTTTCTGGTTTAGCGTAACTCGCCACTGACACCGAGTTTGCAGGTCTAAAGGCGTCAAAGATTAAGCTTAACGTAAAAATCATGATGGATAACGACTGCACCTCTTTGAAATGTGGAATCAGTAAGAATAAAGGAGCGGCCAATACGAGACTTCCGAACTGAACCTTGAAGCTGCCAATCCGGTCAGTCAGCCAGCCACCTATGTAAGAACCACAAACGGAGCCGAATCCATAACTCATCAATACCACACCAACTTGTTTAATGTCAAAATGTAGAACCTGGGTCATGTAGAGTCCAAGAAAGGGAATCACCATACTTCCCATTCTATTGATGAGCATAACTATGGCAAGTAGCCATGCGGCTTGAGACAGTCCCTTAAAGGAGTCGAGGTATATCGATAAAATTCTTTTCATTGAATGATGAATCAGCTTGTATAGATCGTATAAGTTTTTTAATTCATACGTCTTCTTGTAGTATTGGTAAAAAAAATGCCAAATTGATTAGTCAACTTGGCATTTATTAAAATTAGATCACATTATGCCAACATGGACTCCGGAATTGAAGGATTGACTTGATAGGTACTTGCGACCATTTGTTTCTTCTCAGACCCCGGTTCCATAATAAAGTCAATTCGTCCCAGATTAATCCCGGCAAAACCGACTTGATTCACAACGGTCTTCGTTCCTTTTAAATTGGTAACCAGTGTTGGTTCATTTAAGAAGGTGTGAGTATGGCCGCCGATAATTAGGTCAATATCTGAGGTTTTAGCGGCAAGGATTAGATCTGACACTTTATCGTTTTCATATTGATAGCCCAAATGCGATAAACAGATGACCAAGTCACATTTGTGTTTTTCCTTCAATATGCGGACCACCTTGTCGGATACTTCAATAGGATCCAAATATTTCATTCCCTTGAAGTTATTGGGGTCAACCAATCCTTCAATATCTACTCCTAGTCCAAACACGCCTATTTTTATTCCACCTTTATGGAATATGGTATAATCCTGGGTTTTCCCCTCCAATACAGTTCCTTTGAAGTCGTAATTGGCCGTTAAGAACGGAAATTTAGCGTGATCCAGATACTTTACAAGGCCGTTAAGACCATTGTCAAATTCATGATTTCCGAATGTTCCCGCATCATAACCCAGCTTTGTCATGAGATCAAGTTCAAGTTTTCCTCCAAAAAGATTAAAATAGGGGGTACCTTGAAACATATCGCCCGCATCCAGTAATAGAAGATGTTCTTCTTCTTTACGGATTTTATTGATAAGCGTACTTCTGCGTGCAACACCAGCCAATCCCTGATATTTACCGCCGTCCATTGGAAACGGTTCAATACGGCTATGAACATCGTTGGTATGTAAAATTGTAAGTTTTACCTTTTTGCTCTTCGCGTCGACTTGAAAAGGAAGTGATCCCAAAGCAACTGCAGCAGAAAATCCACCAACTTGCTTGATAAATGATCTTCGGTTAATTGATTTTAATTCTTCCATCTAATTCTGCATTTACTTTTTTGCCTTCTTTCGTTAATTCACTCACATATTCAATCAAACCTTCACGCATACGTTGCGGATAATCTGCCCGCGATACAGGTTGTGTCAACAGGGTAAGGTTGTCACCACCATTGGCAAGATAATCATAGGTCACTAGTTTATATAACTTATCGTCTTCAATAGCTTGACCTTTGATCTTGATGTCCTGAACTTTGTTGCCTGTAATTGTCAAAGTCATTCCAGCAATAGGTTGACCATGTGTTGTTGCAATATAGTCAGCAAGCTGACGAATCTGACTACCCTTTAGTTCGAGTA
>NZ_DKSP01000098.1:30947-34895 GCF_002472745.1 Sphingobacterium sp. UBA7253
CTCAAAGGGCATAACCTCGAAAATATGTCCTACGGTAATATCTCCTGCTTTAAGGTCATTTCGAATCCCACCCTTTGTTGCGAAAGCTAAATCCGCAGGGTTATGGGCATTATGTTCACTCATCCACAACAAGGCTTCACAAAAAAAGTTGCCCATTAATGTTTCCGCTGTTTTCTCTTTTGTCAATGCCTTGTCCGCATGTCCAATCACACGGTTCATTTCCGCTTCCATTTTGTGCTTGAAGGGCTCGTAGATTGATACGACCGCAGGATCAGCTTGCATATCGCTATTGATATGATATTGTTGGAAATCTTTCTGCGTTGGATGGAGCTGTTTTGTACAACCTGTAACCATCAAAAGCGAAGCGACACCAAGGCTACCAATAAAGGCAATTTGCTTCGATATATTCATTCTTTTTAATTTAACCAAATACTTTGCAAAGTTAGCCAATTATATATGAACAAATCTTATCCAATGTTAGCTAATTTTTAAAAACAACAAAAGCTTAACATTGTTACACATTAAGCTTTGTCCATATAATTAGAAAAATAACAACCTAGTGAACCAATTCCGTGTCAGGAATAGTATTGGCATCCATTTGGCGATCTGCTGTTTTCAAGTTCTCCAGCTTATTACCTTGTTGGATGATCTTTTTCCTTTTGCTGCGCGACGACAGTTTGGTGCGATACGCTTTCCAGTTCATTAACAAGACTGAAAATAGAATAACGGCTAAACCGACAATTTGCAAGGAGGTTACCACGTGCGAAGTGAAAAAATGACTTAAAATAAGTGCAATAATTGGGTTCACATACGCATAGGTACTTACTTCCATTGCTGGACGCACCTGCAATAACCAAATATAAGAGCTAAAAGCAAGAATTGAGCCAAATGTAATTAAATACCCCAAATTGAACCAGTCAACAGGTGCCACACTACGCAGTGTAAATGATGCATATTCGCCGGTAAAAAGCGCCGTGATATTAAAGAGTACACCTGCGGTAACCATTTGCCAAGCGGTCTTTACCATAACATGCAGATCCTCTTTTTCTTCTTTTTCAGATTTTTTAAAATACTTGGAAATCAATGAGCCTACAGTCCAGGCGATAGAACCCAATACTAAAATCGATAAGGCAATCACCTTAAGGGTACCATCTGTATTGTCATTGGTCGCCATGATCTGTTCAGCAAATAGCATCACAACACCACAGAAACCTAATGCTACACCAGCAACTGTGCTAATGCTGCTAAAGTTTTCTTTCCATTTTGGTTTGTCCAATAATATAAACCAGATTGCAGCAGCAGCTGCAATAATAGCGGCAACACCACCAGATACATATTGCTCAGCCCAGATAACCCCTGCCATATCGACAAAGAGCAATAAAAAACCTACGATTGCGGCCTCCTGAATAGAACGCTTGTTAAATAATTTATATCCTTTTATGGCGCAATATGTCATTAGGATTGCACTGGCTGCAACAAATCGAAACGAACCCAAAATAAATGGCGGGAAACTATGCAATGCTTTTTCTATAAAGAAAAAGGTAGAGCCCCATACCACATAAATAATGAAATAAGCAACAACAACCATTACTGGGCTAGCTGCCTTTTTTTGTCCTTGCAACATAATTAAACCTCCTTTCTATTATTCAGGTATCACAACCTGCTGATCTTCCTTGACTGTCTGAAGTACAATTGTTGTCCGCGTTGAAATAATACCTTCAACTTTACTTAAGGTATTTCGCATGAGATCCACTAAACCTGTAGAATCTGCAGTTCTTACTTTAATAAGGTAACCATCATCACCTGCAATGTCATGTACTTCTTGAACTTCAGGGATTTCGGCAAGTGCCAACCCTACACCCTGTTCGCCAATAATATCATTGGCTTTGATAAAAATAAACGATAAAAGTTTCTGATCGACCGAGGCAGGATTGATCTTGGCACTATATTTTAAAATCACATCTTTTTGCTCAAGCTTCTTTACGCGCTCGAGGATTGCTGATGGTGCCATGCCTAATTCTCTTGCGATATCGGCATTGTTGATCCGTCCATTATCCTGCATTAAGCGCAAGATTTTATAGTCGACTTGGTCTAAATTATATTCTACTTTTGTCATTTCGACTGCAAAGGTAGGTAAAAAAGTATAATATTCAAAATTATTTATACAATTCTGAATATTATTCTGATAAAGCGGAATGATATATGAATTTTATTCGAATTTATTGTAAAGAAATCATAACCATCTGGGTTATGGTGCTGAAAGTAAGTATATTGCTTTTTAGGTTGCCTAGCGATATAATTCAACAATTATACCTTTTTCTTAATTTCAGAATAATATTTCTTGTAGACAGGATGACCCCCAATCCAATCAGACAACCTAAACAGACACAGCCAAAGCGATCCAAGGCAGCGAAGTAGGAGCGGCTTTGCTGTTCATGAAGGTAGACGATAATTAGTGCGACCATAGATGTTCGCGCCACAGCCATGATGTTGAGTAGCTTACATGTGATCAACGACGCGACAATGCCAATAATCATGGCGTACAGTTGTGAAATAGGTACAAAATATAAACTAAGCCCGATTGCCGAACCTATAAAATTGGATTTAGCGCGATCGATAGCTATTTTTTTTGATTCATTCTCTTGCGGCGAAATGACCAGGATAATCGATATGAGTGTCCAAGAAACAGAATACTGGGGAAAGGATACAAAGAGTGGGTAGCCTATAAGGAAGCCAATCAATACCCGAATGGTGTATATAATAAAATCAGAATGAAGCGTATAGCGAAGGAATAGATTACGCATATAAGGAAGATATCAATCGTTAACTAAATGATGTAGCGCCACAAAAATACACGCATTGTTTGAAGGAACGAAATAAAATTGACTTTTGTGGTAAATTACCCTGTTTTGCGTTTTTATGCGTTTTTTGTTTTTGATTTGTGCGTTTCTTGCATTCATCTCTTTTTCCGATGCATAAATTTGACTAAATTTGTTTCATACATTAAATGCAGATTAAGTGAAAGATCAAAATCAATTAGCCTTATTAGCGTCTCAACTCAAGGGGGAGCTCTTTTATACCAATGAAACCAAGGATCAAACAATGTTGCTTGCTTATTCGACCGATGCGTCGGTTTATCAGGAAAAGCCGTTGGCTGTAGCAATACCAGCTGATATTGATGACATTAAAAAATTAATTGATTTTGCGCAGCAGCAGAGGATAACTATAATACCACGTACTGCCGGTACCTCTTTGGCGGGACAGGTTGTAGGCTATGGTATTATTATGGATATTTCTCGTCATTTTAACGGTATTATTGAACTTAATGTCGAAGAGCAGTGGGTTCGGGTGCAGCCAGGTGTGATTCGTGACGACTTAAATAGTTATCTTAAACCATTCGGACTGATGTTTGGGCCTGAAACTTCGACGGCAAGCCGTGCCATGGTTGGTGGAATGATTGGCAATAACTCTTCGGGTTTGCATTCAATTGTCTGGGGAGATACACGGCACAATTTGATTTCGGCCAACGTACTTTTGGACGACTGTTCTGAAGTGACTTTTGAGGCGATTGATGAAGCAGCATATTTTAAGAAATTATTATTAGCTGGTCGTGAGGGGGATATCTATCGTAATATGAATGAATTATTGACAGATCCACAGCATTTAAGTGCCATAGAAGCGGGCTACCCCAAACGATCCATCACAAGAAGAAATACCGGTTATGCATTGGATATTCTTGCTGATCATTCGGCCCCTTTCAATATGTGTAATTTATTAGCAGGATCCGAAGGAACTTTGGCTATCGTTACAGAAGCGAAACTCAAACTGATGTCCTTACCACCTCAGGAACTAGGTTTACTCTGTGTCCACTTTGCTGATATGGTGGAGTGCATGCATGGCAACGTGATTGCCTTGGAACATAAACCAGAAGCATCTGAATTGGTAGAC
>NZ_DKSP01000096.1:0-3848 GCF_002472745.1 Sphingobacterium sp. UBA7253
GCAATACATTAATACGTCAAAGAATAGCAACAGGAAGAGTTACCTTAAAGGAAATTGTCGCTGAATTTGGGCTGACTGATGTAAGTCACCTGAATAAGATTATACATAAAACGTAGTGTATTTCCGTCGATGTATTCAAATCAAATGTAATCTAGCAATAGTTGAGCAAAATAGCTTATGAATGTAATAGGTTACCGGCCGAGGCGGAAAGGATTTAGAGAAGTAAAATACGTATTAAAAATTTTAGAAAATTGAGATGTTATATAGAAATATTGCGGAAGAGATTATCCGATTAGCGCAGGACGACGAATCAATGCGGGAAAAGTTATTGCAGAGGGGAGAGCTTCATGGTGGATATCATGTGGAGATGGAAACAATTCACCGACGGAATGCAAAAAGATTACGTGAAATCATTGCCGAAATAGGTTATCCAACTATTTCAAAAGTCGGCGAAGCAGCTAGCAATTCAGCTTGGCTGATTGTTCAGCATGCGATAGGAGAACCTCAATTTATGCAAGATTGTTATCAGTTGCTTCTTGATAATATCTTGGACGTCAATCTCGCAAATCTGGCTTATTTGCACGATCGAATTCAGGTTTTCAAAAGTAAGCCGCAACGTTATGGGACACAGTTAAGCAGCTGTGGCAGTATTTATCCCGTGGAAGATAAAAATGCAATAAACAGCTTAAGGAGCACAATGAACCTTTTACCCCTTAATCCTAAAGAAATGAATAAATTGAAGATGTGAAGCGAATTCCATTTCTGGATCAGGAGAACGACACCTATAATGAGTGGCGAAAAAAAGTTGGCTGGGTGAATTGATTTTTCGACATTTTTTGTAGATTTGTCGATTAATGACAGGTCAACAAGAAAATATTAAAGAGGAAATTATCTTATCATCCATGAAAGTGTTTGAAACCTATGGATTTGCAAGGGTTTCCATGCAGGATATTTCAAAAGCTTGTGGAAAGGGGCGGAGCACGTTATATTACTACTTTACCAGTAAGATGGATGTCTTTGATGCGATTGCGGAGTACTTATGTCAGCAAGTGTTTGAGGTCGCGAGTAAAACTTATAACAGGGACGCTTCACTGGAAGATAATTTAGTTGGTTTTTTACAAGCAAAACTACGTCAGATTAATTTAATTACGAAACGTTTTCATCTCGCATTCGAAGATATGAAATCCGATCCGGCCCTGATGGTTTCAAAAACACGTTACATGCTGGACGACGAGATTAAGCTGATTCGTGAAATGATTGAATTAGCCGTTAGGAAAGAAGAAATTCAGGCCTTGGAGGAAAAGGATATCCTGTTTTTATCGGAAATGTTAGTGACAACATCACGTTGTTTTGAGCAGGAAGTTTTACTTTTTGATCGTTTTCCGGATTTTGAAGCTAGGCTTTCCTGGTTGACAAGTATATGTGTTAAGGGGCTGCGCTAGCCATTCGACAGGATAACGAGAAAAAGTTATTGTAAATAATAGGGACGTATATCGTTCTTTTTTTAGAAGGTGGTTTCGACAAAAATACAAAATATGTCTATTTTGATTGATCGATTCTTTTTATACAGACAATAAACAGGATGACAACTATGGTGTTAAATGCGAAAGTAGGCAAGTCGGTGGATAGCTTTGCATCAGAAAGATGCGTTTTGGTCATGGTGGAGACAGAGGAAACGATCCGCCCTGAAATGATGGGGGTACTGGATCCCGATATTGATTGTTATTTATTGATACACAATGATGTGGAGAGCTTGGATAGCCTCGCTCTTGCGCTGGAAAATGAAAATAAAAAGGTTCGACTAGCCCGAGATTTTGAGGAACTGAAACAGATGCCTTTTTTGAACCACCAATTACAACAAATTGCCGTTAAAATTTTGAAATAATCTAAATATGTATAAAGTTGTTTATTCTTTATCTCGTAAGCTGAAGTGGAAAGCCAGCGAGATTTATCATTTTCTCTATCAGAGTTTCCCGGAGATAAAAAATATTGATTTATTGTTGGATGATCAGCAATTTTTGCTTGTCCTGCGGATTAGTACCCGATTGGAATTTTCTATTCTGAACATCTGCCAGAAACAGGGGTTGGCAATGCAATTTGTACAGGTAGAAGATACTGATTAATCCGTCTGTACAGGTAGAAAATCCTGACGAACCCGTGCGGTTTACAAAGCTTAGCTTATCGCAGATGTTCAAGCATGATGCGGTGAGCCGTAAAGAAACAGCAACTTGAGCTTTATGGCAACATAATTCTGAAAGTTGCTTTTTACTTTTGTTATCGTTCCTTCAAAACATTTTTTCCATCCATTGGTTAATTTTATCGTGCGGATGGAATCTGTGTTGTACATAGGAATTTTATGCAGTCATTTAAAACAGAAAACAACAATTTTATCAAGTATGAGTACATTTTCAATTAGAGCTTTTGGAACAAGTGCACCAACGGCCGATCTAAAACAGATGGATATTGAACGTCGCGAAGTGACGGAGAAAGATGTCGAGATTGATATCTTATTTTGTGGAGTTTGCCATTCGGATTTACATACAGCGCGAAACGAATGGGGTGGGACCGTTTATCCGAATGTACCCGGCCATGAAATTGTGGGGCGAATTACTCAAGTTGGCTCAGCGGTGACCAAGTTTAAAGTCGGCGATTTGGCTGGTGTAGGCTGTATGGTAGATAGTTGTCGCGAATGTGAAAGTTGTAAGGAAGGACTGGAACAATATTGTGAAAGTGGAAATATTCAAACCTACAATGGACACGATAAGCACCTTAATAAACAGACATTCGGCGGTTATTCCGAACGCGTTGTAGTAGACCAGGATTTTGTGCTCCACATTCCTGAAAATTTGGATCTTGCAGCAACAGCGCCTTTATTATGTGCTGGAATTACCACTTATTCGCCTTTGAGGCATTGGAATGTGGGACCAGGAAAAAAAGTAGGTATCGTAGGTATCGGCGGCTTGGGACACATGGGGGTAAAAATAGCGAAAGCAATGGGAGCACAAGTTGTTGTCATTACAACGTCTGCGTCTAAAGTGGATGACGCCAAACGTTTAGGTGCCGATGAAGTGATCTTGTCAACTGATGCAGAACAAATGAAAGCGCATGCGGGAACTTTACATTTCATTTTAGATTGTGTTTCGGCACAGCATGACATCAATGCCTATTTAAGTTTATTGAAACGAGATGGTTCCCTGACTCTTGTTGGTGCTCCTGAGCATCCACTTCCTGTGGCTCCTTTTAGCCTGATTCCAACACGTAAGAGTTTTTCAGGTTCGATGATCGGGGGGATAGCCGAAACACAGGAGATGCTTGATTTTTGTGGTAAACACAATATTATATCCGACATAGAGCTGATTAAAATGCAGGATATCAATCATGCTTATGATAGACTATTGAAAAGTGATGTTAAATACCGGTTTGTTATTGACATGGCAAGTTTGAAAAACTAACACAATAAAATTATTCAATGCTGAACCATCAAGGGGAATTTCAAGTACCTTTGATGGTTCAGTCTGTTTATAGAGGTATTTTTACCTAATTATTGAGTTAACCTTTTACCCTTTAAAATTGTTAACATGGGTAATGATGGTAAATATTGGTCGTTTTTATGGAAAAAAATAAAATTATTGTGTTTTGGTTTCGTCGTGATTTACGGCTGGATGATAATGCCGGGCTTGCTCGCGCGCTGGCTTTGGGTTATCCGGTACTACCTATATTTATATTTGACGAGGAAATTTTGATGCAATTGGAGGATAAAAGGGATCGACGTCTTCATTACATCCATCAGGCTTTAACCCGTATCAATACTATACTAGGGGAAAGTGGTGCAACGTTGAATACGTTCT
>NZ_DKSP01000096.1:3864-10006 GCF_002472745.1 Sphingobacterium sp. UBA7253
TTGGTTGAAAAATTTGATGTGCAGGGCGTCTATTGTAATCGGGACTATGAGCCAATGGCAATTGCGCGGGACAAAGAAATTTTTGAGTTCTTTCAAGCTAAGGGAATTCCCTTCAAAGCTGTGAAAGATCAGGTTATTTTTGATAAAGCAGATATCTTAAAGAATGATGGGACACCATATACGGTTTATACGCCTTATGCAAAAAAATGGCGTGAGAAATTACGTCCTGAGGACCATCGTTCCTATACCTACGCAATGGAACCCTTCGTTCAGCAAAAGCATCAGCAGATCATTTCTTTGGAGAACTTAGGTTTTTTAGAGACCGATCTTAGCTTTAAAGAACCACACCTGGATGCTACTATCATTGATCACTATGATAAAACCCGCGATTATCCAGCGTTAATGGGCACTACTCATTTGGGGATAGCACTTCGTTTTGGAACAATCAGTGTACGTCGGTGTGTTACCTTTGCTTTAAAACACAATGCGACCTGGTTGTCTGAATTGATCTGGCGTGAATTTTTTATGCAGATTCTCTATCACTATCCGCATGTTGTTACCGAATCCTTTAGAAAGCAATACGACGCCATACAATGGCGGAACGATGAGGTAGAATTCCAGCAATGGTGTGAAGGACAGACCGGATATCCTTTAGTAGATGCGGGTATGCGCCAATTGAATACTTCCGGTTATATGCACAATCGCGTACGAATGGTCGTAGCCAGTTTTCTTTGTAAACACCTTTTGATTGACTGGAGGTGGGGGGAGGCCTACTTTGCGCAAAAATTAAATGATTATGATCTGTCGGCCAACAATGGTAACTGGCAATGGGCCTCAGGCAGTGGCTGCGACGCAGCCCCGTATTTCAGGGTTTTTAATCCGACGCTTCAGGCTGAGAAGTTCGATAAAAATCAGGAGTATATAAAAAAATGGGTTCCTGAATTAGGTACTCCAGCCTATTGTGAGCCTATGGTTGACCATCAGATTGCCCGTGATCGTGCGATAAAGACCTACGCAAAGGCGTTGAAATAATAGAATTGAATGTCTACATCTTACGAGAGGTTTTAAGGACCAACAAGTCGGAGTAGACATTCAATGTATCTCATTTTTATCAATCTAAAAACTCGGCAACGAATGCGTCGAATACCTGTGGATTTTCAGCTTGAACCCAGTGACCAGCATTAGGAATTGTTTTAAATACGGCATTTGGAAATTGTTCCCTGATCTTAATCTTATCTTCAGGTAATATGTATCTTGATTTTTCTCCTGGTAGAAATAATGTGGGGCCGTTGAATATTCCTGATTTTACCCCGACAGTAATAAACTCCGTATATTTATTTTTTAAAACATCCAGATTAAAGCGCCAATCTAATTTTCGATCTTCTCTGATATATACATTTTTCAATAAAAATTGGATAACACCCGGATCGCTCAAGTAGTGTTCAATCTTTACTTGTACATCTTTCCTGTTTTCTAGTGTTGTAATATCTACAGCAGATAGCGCGTCGAATATGTCCTCATGATGTGGAGGATAAGCTTTCGGAGCTATATCAGCGATGATCAGTTTTTCAATCTTTTCAGGATGGTCAATAGCAAATTGCATCGCTACTTTTCCGCCTAGAGAATGGCCCAATAGCAATACTTTATCTGCTCCAATGGATGCAATATAGGACAGCAGATCGTCTACCATAACTTCCACCGACATATCTTCACTATGGAAACTTCGTCCGTGATTACGAAGATCGAGTAGATGTACCTGTCTTTTCTCGCCAAAACTACGACCAAAGGATCCCCAGTTGTCTGCCATGCCAAAAAGCCCATGTAGGACAATTAATGGAGTGCCACCGTTATCTGCGCCATATATTTTGCTGTGTTGTAATTCTTTCAATGCCATGATATCTATTATTACGATTTATCACCTGTATGTGACGTGTATATGCAGCGAAGTTAGCTTTTGTTGGTGATTTTTTGATCGAAATTATGTAAAACATTACATAACTTTCTATCCATCCCGTCTTATCGCTCTTATCAAAATGGTAGTATTTGGTGATTTATTGGTAGGTCATCGCCGCTAAATCCAGCTTAATTTTGTATTAAACTTAATTCATAAAATAGATGAGAAATAGCGCATTAATAGTCATTGATATTCAAAACGAGTATTTTGAAGATGGCGGAATGGAACTTGTGGATCCCTTAAAGGCAGGGATGAACGCCAGAAGAGTGATCGACCAATTTAGGCGAGAAAAGTTACCTGTGGTTCATATCCAACATATTTCCTCAGATCCAAAAGCAATGCCATTCTTTATTGATGGCACAAGAGCTGCCGAAATTCATGAAAGCGTGAGTCCAATGCCAAACGAGCTAGTAATACGTAAACATTTTCCCAACAGCTTTAGAGAGACAGAATTATTGGATTACCTTCGCAGCAATAAGGTCGAGAAACTTGTTGTCGTAGGCATGATGACCCATATGTGTATCGACGCTACGGTACGCGCCGCTGTCGATTTAGGTTTTTCATGTACTGTAATTGCTGATGCCTGTGCAACGCGAGATCTTGAGATTAATGGTTCCGTAGTTGCTGCACTGGATGTTCAGCATGCCTTTCTTGCTGCTTTGGCGTTCTTTTATGCGCAGGTTCAGGATACCGAGACGTACTTGGCACGCTATTGATTTATAGGGAAATCGGGCCATGGGGAGGCCGATCTGCATGGCCCGATTTCCATAGCGACAATTTGTATAATAGATAATTCAACATTTATTTGGATTCCTGAATAAATGCACTTATGGTTTTTCCAGTTTGAGTTTTAAAAAAACGCATTAAATGATTGGGTTCTGAAAAGTTAAGATCAAAAGCAATTTGATTAACGGAATGGTCAGAGTGGATCAGCAGATCCTGAATCTCGAATAGTAACCGTTGTCGAAGTAAGTGGGCAGCTGTGGTATTAAACTGTGCCTTAACGGCCTGATTTAGTGTAATCCTACTTATTCCCATAAGTGTCGCATATTCGTTTACCCGTTGTTTCTTCCGAATGAACTGTTCCATAAGTTCTTTGAATTGATAGGCGAAGTTATTTTCCGCTTTTTGGTTCGGAAGCATATTTAAGCGTGCATATTTTCGGTTTAAAGTTTGCAATAGGTAATAAAGTAAAGAACGAATAATATGGACACTATCTGCTTGGGTTTCCATGAGTTCAAGTTTAATTTCGGCGAGAAGACCTAAGAATTTTGACATATGTGTGTCATCTGCTATAATCTGGGGTACATAACTAAGCTGGTAGAAATATAATAGTTTGTATGTGAATAATTTATCCGAAAAGAAATCATTTAAAAAGTCTTCCTGAAAAATCAATGTTGTAAACTCAAGGTGTTCAGGATCCAGTTCCCAGGTATGTTTCTGAAAAGCTGAAATAAAGATAATTGAATTGTCGGACAAGGAGAGGATCTCTTGCCCCAATATCAATCTGCCTTTCGCTTTTTTGAAAAATAGAATTTCAAAAAAGTCTTTATGGTAAGTTTCTTGATGTGTATAATCCGTTTCCATCTCGTTGAGGACATTCAACAAGAAGTCAACACCGCATTCTCCCTTATGGAATTTTATTGTTCTCAATCTAGATTACTTTAATCGATCAAAAATACTAAACTTTATAAGTTACACCAGCCGAAATACAAATATTATCGTAGCGTTTTATTCTGCATGTTTATTCAGGCAGCTGAGCAAGGAGTAAGGGTTGGAAGCGAAGAGTTTGGAACAAAGGTTTTCTAATGTTTGGTGTTTTTCAAAATAGTTTTCAAAACAGTTAAAAGACAATAGTTGAGGGAAATGTGAAGACGAGTGAAGCTGAATTTTGAACAGGAGAATAAAAATTTTATGAAAAGTGATTTTCATCACTTTTTTGTTGAGAAGAATAAGCTATTTTTACTGCTGTAGTCAGTTATCCAGTGGGATTAATCTTTGGGTTTGACAAAAATTATTTAGCCATAAAAATATATTATTTGGGGGTTTTCTCATTATGAGAGGCCCCTTAATTTTTTTAACAACCTCTATCCTGATGTAAAGGGTTGATGCACTATACCACAAGTTTGGAGTCTTATTTAAAGAAAATAGGTCTTTTCGATAGCTTTCAATAACTTGTTCGAAAAGACCTATAAGGATTTTCTTATTACGGGCTAGTAAATTGCATTCTGTACAGTTAATATAACGGGATAGCCATCGGTAACGAGAATCGTATGTTCGTGTTGTGCCATGAATCCACCTTTGTCACCAACCATTGTCCAGCCATCGTTGAGTTCGGTTGCGTAGGTGGAGGTCGTTGAAATAAAGGTTTCAATAGCAACAACGGTATTTTTTCGAAATCTTCGTTGGTCGAAGCGGTTTTTATAGTTAAGCAGTTCGTCGGGCTCCTCGTGCAGACTTTTTCCTACACCATGTCCGCCAAGGTTCTTGATGACTTTATACCCTCTTTTTTTAGCCTCAGTTTCGATTAGATGCCCAATATCGGCTATTTTCACACCACCACGAATATTATTGATTGCCTTTTGAAGAATTTCTTTCGATGCATTGACCAATTTTTCGTGTTCAAAGATGTCCTTTCCTATAACAAAGGAACAACCATTATCAGCCCAATATCCATCTAATTCGGCAGATACATCGATATTGATCAAATCGCCCTCTTGCAATATCCTTTCCGCCGTAGGTATTCCGTGGCAAAATTCGTTGTTTATACTGATACACGTGTAACCTGGGAAACCATAAGTGAGAGCGGGAGCAGAATTTGCACCCATACCTTTCAATATTTCGGCTCCATATTCGTCAAGCTCCTTCGTGGACATGCCCTCTTGAGCATATTCTATCATAGCCTTTAAGGTGATGGCAACGGCATCGCTCGCTTTTTGTATGCCTGTTAGCTCAGTTTCATTCGTTATAGACATCGCTGATGTTTTTATTTTTGAGCATGAAAGCTCAGTTTTCTATTTTGTTAGGGTATTACCACCGAGAACAAATAGTTCAAGGTCATTTTGTTATACCGGATATAAACCAATACAAAGGTCTTAATAAAATTGAATAAAATAGGCATTTATTTGCGATTAGAAGTAAATATACTGTGTTTTGGCTTTAAAAGTTTAGTAATAAATGCTGAATGCCAGTCTGTTTTTGTCCTAGTTTTTATTGTTTTATTTCTTGATTTTGATGTTTAGACATTTATTTTTTTATGTATCTTTATATAACTTTATGAAATTGCTATTGATCATTTAAATTAAAACAAAATGGCTTTATTGGATACTCTAGAATGGCGTTATGCCACAAAAAAATACGACCCTACAAAAAAGGTCGCTCAGGAAGATTTGGATAAGATTTTGGAGGCAGCACGGATGGCACCTAGCTCTTCTGGACTTCAACAGTTCCGTGTAATTGTGATTACGAATCAGGAATTAAAAGAAAAAATTGTGCCTGTGGCTTGGGGGCAACAAATAGTGGCTGATAGTTCACATCTATTGGTGTTCGCAGGATGGGATAGATACACCGACGAACGCATTGATAAAACCTTCGACAAGATGAATACCTTGAGAGGTTTACCTTTAGACAGCACTGACGAGTATAAAAATAGGTTGAAAGGCCAATTAGCAAGTTTTACAGAAGAACAACAAGCGGCACATGCGGCGAAGCAAGCTTATATTGCTTTTGGTTTGGCAATTGCGCAGGCAGCAGAACTAGGCGTTGATGCGACGCCTATGGAGGGTTTTTCAAATGCCGAATTGGATGAATTACTTGGTTTAGACAAGCTGGGATTGAAGAGTGCGGTTATGCTTCCGTTGGGTTATCGGATGGAAGAACAAGATTGGTTGTTGAAGCTGAAAAAATTTAGACTTCCAAAAGAGGAATTTTTGATTGAGCTCGCATAAATTGTAGTTCACGTTAAAAAAAGCGTTTCCACCATTGTCGAAACGCTTTTTTTATAGAAAAATATTTTTAAAATTGATAGGCAAAACTTCCAAGTATATTTCTAGGCATTTGCGGGTTTACCGTTGTCCATCCTTTGAAATAAGTTTGATTTCCTAAATTGTTTGCTTTGAAGGCGAATTCAAAATGTTTAAATCCATAAGATAGACTCGCGTTCAAGAGTGTGTAAGACGGAAGGGTAAA
>NZ_DKSP01000096.1:10093-29806 GCF_002472745.1 Sphingobacterium sp. UBA7253
TAAGACGGAAGGGTAAATGTGCCAGTTGCAACACTATTGGTAATTACATTTTCACTTGCATAATTCATTCCGATACCAAATCCTAGTCCTTTTAGTTTTCCTTGCTGTAAGCTATAGTTTGCCCAGATGTTGGAAAGATGTTTAGGCCCAGCTTCTGTCGGACGTAGGTTGTTGACATTCTTGTCTGCTTTAGTCATCTTACTATTGTTATAACTATAGTTCATAATGAGGTTTAGACCTTGAATAGGGGCCAATGTTACATCAAAGTCAACTCCCCGGCTCAAGCGCGTTCCGTCCTGTACACTAATATTATAGGTTTGTCCGTCAATGGTAACTATGTCAGGACGAAGCATATTATCTACTGAAATGTCATAGTAACTTGCTGTCAGGCCTAATTTGTTGTTTAAAAGGTCTAATTTGACTCCGGCTTCCCATTGTTTGGCTTGTTGGGGCTTGAAGTCTCCCGAGATGCTGGGATGTGGCTGTACAACTGGAGATACATTTTTAAACCCATTTTGATAATTGGCGAATAGTGATACCTGACCTTTTACAGCTTCATAAACCAAACCGAAACGGGGTGAGAACGCAGTCTGATGGTAAGTCCCAGTTGTTGTGTCTTTATCGAAGTTGTAGGTTCCTTTGTTATCAAAATAATCCATACGCAACGCTAGGTTTAAATGTAGCTGCGACGTGAGATCCAATACATTTGAAACATAGGCTCCCAATACTTGATTTCGACCTCTATTGTTCGTTTTGGCTGCCGTTGAAGCGCTTATGGCTGCGTCAATGGTTCCTGCATTAAATTTATAGTAATCTGGATCATCTATTGCTGTGTTGATCTGGTCTACAAGGACATAGGGCGAATTATGTGTTTCTGTTTGCTGGTATAAATAATCCAGACCGACAAGTAGTCTATTGCGAAGCTCACCGATATGAAAATCACCAATAAAGTTCTGTTGAGCATTGATATTTTTTGCAGCATAATTTTGTTTACAAGCATATCTGTTAATAAGTGTGTCATTGCTGTTTTGTAGGTACATCACATATTGAAAGTAGCCATCTGCCTTCCGGTTGTTCCAGTTTACAGTGGTATTGGACGTCCACCGCTCATTAAACCGGTACACTACATTTCCGCGGAGGTTGGTGGTTGGGTTTTTGAATGTGACGTCGTTAGCAGTATAGGACTTATCAAAATCGAATTGGAGTGCCTCGGGGATTCTGGCAAATAATTGACGTGAACGATTGAGAAAAACCATCAGTGGATTAGTAGCCTTGTTTTGGTAAAGTTCAACATCGAGTTGGATATCCAGTTTCTCGTTTGGTTTATAGGTTAGTGAAGGTGTAATAAACACCGACTTATTAAATCCTGCGTCTTGATAGGTACCTGTATGGGATAATGCTGTATTGATTCGTCCGAGCAATTTTTTATCTGCTGTTAATGGGCCATATATATCTGCTGTAAGGCGATGTTGTGCGAAACTTCCAAAAATATAATTTACCCGACCGCCCACGGTATCTAAAGGTTTTTTCGTGATATTATTGATTAATCCACCGAAACCAACAGCCGCACCGCCATATAATGAACCAGAGGGCCCTTTAATCACTTCAATTGTTTCGAGATTCGCAGGGTCTGGACTTGTACTGGAAATACCGACTACACCATTAATCATGGCAGCCTGCGTACTAAAACCGCGCAACGTGTAGTAACTAACACCGTCTCCGGGCCGTCCAGTCGCCGACCAAAGCTTATCAATTCCTGAAACGTTGGCTAATGCATCATCATAATTTGTATTCACCTGACTTTTTAGCAACTCTTTGGTAACGACAGCATACGACTGTGCGTTCTCCATATTTTTCAGTGGCATTTTGGAAACATATAAACTCTGTTTCCGTGTGAATTTGTTATTTCCTTTACCATTAATAACGATCTCTTGCAGTGTCGCTTGATTTTCAATTAAATAAATATCAGGAACCCTATTTTTACCATCCGTAATTTCGACTTCCTGCTCATGTGGTTGAATACCTATGGCTGAGATGGCTAATTTTGCCTGACCCGGCTTAAGTGATTTAAATTGATATGAACCATTAGATCGTGTAGAAGTTGTTATGTTTTGCGGTTGTAGTCTGACGGTTATCCCTTCAATGGGCTTTCCGTCGGACGAAAGGATTTTACCCAGTATTTCTGCTTTGTGCTATGCTTGCGCAAGTAGAGCTCCTGGGACAAGCAACATAAGGTAGATGATGATGCG
The DNA here is from genome assembly GCF_002472745.1 of Sphingobacterium sp. UBA7253. Lineage (NCBI taxonomy): Bacteria > Pseudomonadati > Bacteroidota > Sphingobacteriia > Sphingobacteriales > Sphingobacteriaceae > Sphingobacterium > Sphingobacterium sp. UBA7253. Next base: position 12,343 of record NZ_DKSP01000096.1, read on the forward strand.
ATTCATTGAATATTTTATTTAGATTAATTATAAACAGAGGCAAAGTTATTGGTCCTATTGCATTTTTCAAAGGATTATCTGTTATTTTTTATAATCATTCTAAATAATGTAATGTAACAATGCAAAGAGCCCAAATTATCGCTTTGGATGATTTGGGCTCTTTGCATTGTTTGCACGTTATCAGCTGACTTAAATTGACTGTATCGGTACTGTGTAAGGTGTTTTTTTTATTTGGTAAGGCAAATCCATTGTTTTTATAGGCTACATAGGTTGACCGTTTGTCCCTTTTTTAATTTCACATATTGTATGGTGTTATCTCTCTGTATGAGCTTCTTAGTGCTGATGTGCATGAGTGCCTTGGGTTCAAAAATTCGAAAGGTACCATCTTCGGTAGCAGTTATTTTCAGCAGAACAATTTTATTTTCTTTTTTTTCAGCGCTTACGATAAATCCACCCATCGTTCTCAAATTTTTGAAAGACGCTGTTGCCCATTCAGCAGGTAAAGCCGGAAAAACTTCTACATAGTTATTTTTGCTCTGAATGAGCAATTCGTGTATTCCTTGTGCAAATGCAAAGTTACCTTCTAAGGTAAATGGTCGATACGTAAAGTCTGAATATTGCCCGTCTTTTTGGTCGCCATTCAAATGAAAGGAATTGGAGGAACAAAAGTTCTGCGCAAATTTTCGAAGATTGGTTACGGCTTCCTTTCCTTGTTTAGCGCGCGCGTGTAAACAAGCCATCCATGCAAAGGAATAACCAACCCACGCACGTGTACCCAGTTTTTTAATGTGATCTAGGGAGCTCTCAATGAGCTCTTTTTCCTGCGGATTATTGATGTCTAATAAATCCAATGGATAAATTGCCATATAGGGAGACATGTGACGGTGGGAATGTTTCATTGGAAGATTTACAGCAACTTGTAGCCCAGTTTCATCGGTCGCATAGTGAGGTAGTTGTGCCTTGCATTTTAACCAATTCTCTGCTTCTTGCGGTTTGCCCATTGCTGTACTCACCTCTGTAGCAGCCTGGAAAAGAAAATGCGCTAAACTAAGATCGAAATTAGTCCAATTGTCAAACCATGCTGATACACTATTCTCGTTGTATTCGGGACTGCTGCTCAAGAGCAGGTAACGGCGTTCATTTTTTAGTGTGGTTATATTTTTAAGGTAAGTTGCAGATTCCATGATATAGGGATAGGCTTGTTCTTTTAGAAAGGTTTTATCCATGCTATATTTCCATTGCCAATAAAAATGCTGGGCCGCCCATGCACCAATAGTAGGAGAAAGAGAATACTGAATCCATCCACCCATAGGGTCTCCATTTAACGTGAGGACACCGGGTACATTCAGCCCATCGACACCAAAATATTGCTTTGTAAAGTTCTTGTTTTTTTTGCGGATCTTCCAGAGCCAATCCGTATAGCTTTTGGCTTCGGCCAATCTATTTCCCGAATAGGCTGGCCAGTAGCTTAATTGTGTATTAAGGTCATTGTGAAAGTCGCCTTTCCAAGGAGGAAGACCACCATTATCCGCCGTCCACACGGCCTGAAGCGTAATTGCTGGAGCACCTTCTCTTGCGACAGCACCGAGTTTATACATATCAAGATAATATTGTTTTTCAAGATTTTTATCAGGAATGGTTATACTTGATTTGGACCAATAGTTTGACCACCAATGCAAATGGCTTGCTTTTTCTTCGGTGTATTTTTTGAGGGAAAGTGCAGATGGGGTTGCCTTTTGATCATTGACGATTGTCCAATAACCAATCAGCTTTTTAGCTGATATTTTTTCCCACCTCAATACAACTTCAAAAAAATGATCATCATACGTATTTTGGTGCAGCACTTCATAGTTGCTGGTGCGGATTATATTTCCTTGCTTATACCCTAATCTTGCTAAATCTTGACCTTCGACAACGCTTTTGTTTTCGTCTTTGTTTGTGTTATTTTCATATTGATGTGGAATTAATTGAGGTAAAAGGTCACTAACATTGTTTCCTGTGATTTCAAAATAGCCAAATGGTTTATAGGCATGTATGAAGGTTTTTAATATCCTACCATCTTTAAATCTAAGAATATTGGTGGCCTGTTCCAGATCAAGTACGTTTGAAACGACAGTGCCAAATTTCGCCAAGTCAAAGAACAGCGACGCTGCTGGAAGCTTAGTGGGATAGGGGGATCTGTCATAAGGAGCGTCTCCCCACTGTTGTACACTGCCGTAGCTGTTGTTTTTTATTTGTTGTTGGACCCAATTGAAATTGTGGTTTTCTATTGCAAAGGCCTTTCTTTCGTCCCATAGATCTGCGCGATCAAGTGAAAATCGAATCGTATTGTCTTTTTTCCAAATCAGTGCACCCAATTGACCATTTCCCAAGGGAATGGCTTCATCCCATCGCGAAGCCAACTGATCGAAATGGAGGTTGTTGTCAGGTGTTGGTTGCCCGAAAGAGAACAGGGTAAACGAACAGCATAGTATTAAATAAAGATATTTCATAATTGAAAGGGTTAGCTTGTAAATTTAAAACTCTGGATGGGGAGGTACTGACACTATTGTTACTTTTTTGCATACTATTTTAGCAAAGCGATGGCCCTGATACTGGAATCACGTTTAAGCAAATTTAACTGAGATGTATGCAGTGTATGAAATCAAAAAAGTGAGTTCGTATCGAAATTGTTATACTTTTTGAGACGAAAGAATATGGTATAAAAGTACCGTTTTTAGGGACTGCAGTTTAACCGAAAAAAGTACATCATGCTGTTTTAAATCAATCTTTTGAGCAAGTGGGAATATAGTATCCAGAAAATCTTGCAAGAGCAAAGGGTAATATTGTTTATGTTTCTGTTAATCCAGTTTTAGTATAATCCAGTGTTGTTATCTAATTTTATCCTACTCGAAACTAGCACATTTATCGGATAGTTTCGGCTCCACTTAACGAAAAAAACAATCATTATTTATTTCGTTGTAGTGCGTAAACCTAAAATGTTATAGAGTAGATATATCCCAATGCTATGAGAAAAAAGATTGTGGTGCTAACATTATTGGCGCTTGTGCTTATTGGTACGAGCATTTTGACCTTTGGAAAGAAAGAGCCAATTGATTTTAGCGCTGATGTTAAACCGATATTGAATAAACATTGTATCACATGCCATGGTGGGGTTAAAAAAAATGGCGGACTAAGTTTTCTTTTTGAAAATGAGGCTTTCGCCAAAGCCGAGTCTGGCAAACCAGCAATTATTCGTGGCGATGGCGAACATAGTGAACTGGTAAAGAGACTGATTTCCGATGACCCTGAATTGCGTATGCCTTACAATGCCCCTAAACTGAACGATGATGAAATTGATATACTCAAAAGATGGATCGATGAAGGTGCCAAATGGGGAGAGCATTGGGCATATACAACGCCCAAGGAGACTGAGGTACCTAAACCTTTTTCATTGCTCGGCATATTTGGTGTCAAACCTAAAGGGGTGAATAATACGATTGATTTTTTTGTTTTGGATAAGATGAAGGAGAAGAAATTATCCTTTGCTGATGAGGCCGATAAAGCACTGTTGTTACGGAGAGTGTATTTAGATCTGATTGGTATTCCACCCACGTTGGCAGAAATTCAAGCCTTTGAAGCAGATCAGCGTGATGATGCTTATACCTTGCGTGTAGATAGTTTGCTGGCGTCGCAGAAATATGGCGAAAAGTGGGCGAGTTGGTGGTTGGATATGGCGCGATATGCAGATACGAAGGGTTACGAGAAGGATGGTTCGCGCACGATATGGTCCTATCGGGATTGGGTCATTAAGGCCTTGAACAAGGATATGCCTTATGATGAATTTACGATTGAACAGCTCGCTGGGGATTTGCTCCCGGAGCCAACCAAGGATCAACTTATCGCAACCGCCTTCCATCGCAATACCATGAATAATGATGAAGGGGGGACCGATAGTGAGGAATTTCGGATGGCTGCGGTTTTGGATCGCTTAAATACAACCTATCAAGTATGGTTGAGTACAACCTTCGAATGCGTGCAATGCTATAGCCATACTTATGATCCCTTTAAATTTGAAGAGTATTATAAATCGTTAGCTTTTTTTAACAACACCAGAGATGAAGACACCCAAGGTGATCATCCTAAACTTCGTTTTTATACGGCACAAGATGAAAAGCGAATTGACAGTATAAAAAGGTGGTTGTCGACGACAGGAAATACAAGCTTGGTAAAATCAACAGATCTATTCCTTCACACTCTTGAACCCAAAATACATGCGCATTACAGCGATCAAATAGTAGATGGTGCGCTTTATGATACGAAATGGTTGGGGGTTAGAACTGGAGGATCGGCTCGGTTAAGGGCAATAAACTTGGATAATAAACAGCAATTTTTTATGAATTTCTGGACAGGCGCGGTAGGTGGAAAATTAGAAATTCACGTGGATAAACCTACAGGACCAATTCTCGCCGTTATTGATTTGCCGAGTACAAATGGAAGACAGGTTATTCAGTCTCCCATACTCCCGACTCGCGGTGTACATGACTTATATCTGGTTTTCAAAAATCCATCTGTGGCGCATGGGCAGCCGATCTGCATGATTGAATGGTTTGCATTTCGTGAGAACTTTCCACATGAAAAGTCACTGGATAATATGAATTTTCAAAAGACTTTTCTCCAGTTGGTCAACATGCAACCCGAAGGTGTGCCAATCATGATTGAAAATCCCAAAGACATGCATCGTAAAACAAATGTATTTATACGTGGTAACCGTCTGTCTCTGGGGGCGGAAGTACAGCCTACAGTTCCGGCTTCACTGAATAGTTTCCCGAAAGGCGCTCCGCGCAACCGTCTGGGGTTTGCGCAGTGGATTGTCAGTAAGGAAAACCCCTTGACAGCACGAACCTTAGTTAATCGCGTATGGGCACAGCTATTTGGCCGGGGCCTAGTTGAACCATTGGGAGATATGGGCACTCAGAGTATCCCGCCAATTCACCGAGAGTTATTGGATTACCTTGCCCTAGATCTGATGAATACCAAAAAGTGGAGCGTTAAAAAACTGATCCGCGAGATTGTCTTATCCGGAACGTATAAGCAGTCCTCTAGCTTGAACAATTCCAATTTTGAGAAGGATCCACAGAATTATTATTTGGCAAGGGGACCTCGGTTTAGATTATCTGCCGAACAGATTCGTGACCAAGCTTTAGCTGTAAGTGGATTGCTCAGCAACAAAATGTATGGACCAAGTGTAATGCCCTACCAACCTGATGGGGTATGGATGACTGTATATAGCGGTGAGTCCTGGGTGAAAAGTGCTGGAGAAGATCAATACCGAAGGGGCATCTATACGTTTTTAAAGCGTACGAGTCCTTATCCGTCTTTTGTTTCTTTTGATGCTTCTAGCAGGGAGGTTTGTTTGGTCGACCGTATTCGCACCAATACACCGCTGCAAGCGCTTGCCACATTAAATGATCCTGTTTATCTCGAAGCGGCTAAACATCTGGGGACTATTATGGAGAAAGAGGGAAATGGAAACCTTAGAAATGGTATTCGTGTCGGTTATAAACGTGCCATGTTGAAGGATGCCGATGAAAAGAAACTCAAAGAGCTGGAACATCTTTATCAAAAGGCATTGGTTGATTTCAGCAAAAAACCTGATTCGGCAGCCAAATTTTTGAATGAAGATTTAGCAAAAAGCAATGTAAAGGTCCTGCCTTCAAAAGCTGCCTACATGCTTGTTGCGAATGCAGTGTTGAATTTGGACGAATTTTTAACGAAATCATAAATATTGAAATGATAAATATGGACCGAAACTTCTGAATAAGGACTATCGTATGAAAACGAAGTCTTTTATTGAGAAGGTTAGACCTATAAAATAGTAAGAATATAAACCGAAATGAGCTAAAGCTGCGCACTAAAATTTTAGAGACACAGCCCGTTCATACGTAATGATAGTCAGATGAAAGACCTAAATAAGCTAATAAAAGAAGCGCAACAATTTGAATTGCAGGCTGTCACCAGAAGACATTTTCTAAAAGATTGTGTGGCCGGTATCGGCGGTATTGCTTTGGGGAGTTTGTTAACGAGTTGTAATGGATGGGGACAGTCAAAATCAGCAGAAAAGTTGGATCTGAATGCACTCAATCCACTTGTGCCCAAGCCACCTCATTTCCCAGGTAAGGCTAAAAGTGTCATTTACCTGCATATGGCTGGCGCTCCATCACAATTGGAGTTATTTGATTACAAGCCTGCCTTGCAGAAATTACATAATCAACCTTGTCCGGAGTCCTTGCTTGCAGGAAAGAAATTTGCTTTTATTCGTGGGATTCCAAAAATGCTGGGACCACAGGCTACTTTTAAACAGTATGGAGCAAGTGGGGCTTGGGTATCAGATCATTTGCCTCATTTTAGTAAAGTCGTTGATGAAGTGAGTTTTCTGAAGGCTGTGCATACCGATCAGTTCAATCACGGCCCGGCCCAATTGTTTATGCATACAGGAAGTGCCCGTCTCGGTCGCCCTAGCATTGGTTCATGGGTAACTTATGGTCTGGGATCTGAAAATAGCAATTTACCCGGTTTTGTTGTGTTAACATCGGGAGGTAAAACGCCTGATGCTGGTAAAAGTGTCTGGGGAAGTGGATTTTTACCATCGGTATACCAAGGCGTTCAATGTCGTTCAAAGGGTGATCCCGTATTGTACATTGCCGATCCTGAAGGAATGGGAAGGGGTATGAAGCGTGATTTGATTGATGCCATAAATAGCGTCAACAAAACAGAGTATGATACCTTTAAAGACCCCGAAACCTTGTCGCGGATCGCACAATATGAGATGGCTTATAAAATGCAGGTAGCCGTACCTGAAGTGATGGACATCAATAATGAACCGGCTTATATTCACGAATTGTACGGAACAGAGCCTGGTAAGGAATCGTTCGCCAATAATTGCCTATTGGCTCGGAAACTCGTAGAACAAGGGGTACGATTCGTTCAGTTATTTGATTGGGGCTGGGACAGTCACGGTACTAATCCAGCAGATTCGATTGATCTCGGTTTTAGAAATGAATGCCGAGAGATTGATCGACCTATGACCGCATTGATTATGGATCTAAAGCAACGTGGTTTGCTGGAAGAAACACTGGTGGTGTGGGGCGGGGAATTTGGGCGCACACCGATGCAAGAAAATAGGGACAACAGCGACATGCCATTCCTGGGACGTGATCATCATACCGATGCCTATACCATCTGGATGGCAGGTGGAGGAGTTCGTAATGGTATAAGTTACGGTCAAACCGATGATATCGGGTTCGCCGGGGTAGAAGGGCGTAGTTCTGTACACGATGTCCATGCGACCATGCTTCATCTTTTGGGTTTTGATCATGAGAAATTTACATACGATTTTCAGGGAAGGCCATTCCGATTGACAGATGTGGAGGGTGAACTAATTCAAGCTATAATTTAAAAAAATGAAACAATTTCTAGTATTAATTTTATTTATGAGCAGTTTTCTATCCATGACTGCCCAGCAGTTACACATTAAATATTATTGCACCAATTGGGGAAATAGCGATTCCTGGGATGCGTTCTGTCTCCGGGTGAAAAATGCTGGTTACGATGGTGTTGAATCCTGGTTGCCTGGTAGTCCAAATGAGCGCAAGGAGATGATTGATGCATTACATAAATATGGATTGAGTTTAGGATTGCTTTCAGGCGGATCAGGCGGAACTTACGAGGAATATAAACAAAGTTTTAAGCGTAATTTGGATGAAGCAGCACAGCTGAAACCCGATTATATCAATTGCCATACAGGTAAAGATTATTACTCGTTTGAGCAGAATAAAACATTGATTGAGCTTGCTGATGCAGCTAAAAATAAGTACCATATCCCCGTTTATCATGAGACTCATCGCGGAAGATTTAGTTTTGCAGCTCATGTGACAAAGGAATATTTAGAGAAGATTCCGACCTTACAACTTGCATTGGATATCTCGCATTGGTGCAATGTGCACGAATCAATGCTTTCTGATCAGCCCGAGGCTGTAACAAAAGCGCTTTCCAGAACGGAGCACATTCATGCACGAATTGGGCATCCTGAAGGACCGCAAGTCAATGACCCTGCGGCTCCTGAATGGAAGAGTATTGTTGCGCAACATTTGACCTGGTGGGATAAAGTTGTTGCTAAGCACAAGGAAAATGGCATGAAGTTATTGACCATAACGACCGAGTTTGGTCCAGCGGGTTATTTACCCACATTACCATTTACACAACAACCGGTGGCCGATCAATGGTCAATCAATGTTTATATGTTGCATTTACTCAAAGACAGATATAAAGAATGATAGTTTTCTTTGATGAATTATTGGGCTTTTTGGGACGATTTCACCCGCTTTTGGTCCATTTACCGATCGGCATATTATTGTTGGCTTTTGTTATGGCAATTAGGACTCGGTTTAAAGGCGGTGATATGTATTTGCCTGCTATTAAGCTCTCCTTATTCCTAGGGACTATCGCTGCTATAGTAGCTGCTTTATCGGGTTATCTGCTTTCACGAAATGGAGGTTATGAGGAGGATGTCCTGAGCTATCACAAGTGGCTGGGAATTGCCGTGGCTATCAGTGGTTTATGGCTTTGGTTTCTTTATCGTAAAGAATCTTCTGGTGCATTTCGCTTTTGGCTTTTTTTCATCCTGGTGCTCTTAATTGGGGTGACCGGACACTACGGTGGAACACTGACACATGGAAAGGGTTACTTTGTGGAAGCGATGCCAGTAGCACTTAAAAAGCTGTTTAAAGCGGAAGAAGATAAAGAGGAGGTTTTTATCGTTCAAAATGCGCAGGAAGCAGAAGCCTATAAGGGAATTATTCAACCTATTCTAAAACAGCGTTGTCAAAGCTGCCACGGGCAAAGAAAGCAGGAAGGGGGGCTGGCATTGGATACAAAAGAGAATTTGTTAAAAGGAGGAGAGAACGGTACAGTACTAAATGCAAATGATTCGAAAAAGAGTGAATTATATGCCCGATTGGTGTTGCCCGAGGGACATAAGAAACGTATGCCCCCTAAAGGCCGTACACCGATAACTGCTGATCAGATAAAATTGATTGCCTGGTGGATTGATCAAGGAGCCAATTTTGATAAAAAAGTGCATGAAATACCACAAACGGAGGAAATAGCTCATTTGTTGAAAAAATTGGAAACAGGAGAAAAAGAGGAGTCTGCTGTATTGTATGCTGATCTACCAGCAGCACCTTCTTTGCCAAAAGATAAAGTTGATGCTTGGCAGGCTAAGGGGATTAAGATCATCCAAGTTGCAAGAGATAATAACTTCGTGTTGGTTAATGCGATTAATTATCCTCAATTTAATGACAAGGACCTACAGGAGTTGTTGGCCATTAAGGATAATATTGTACAGCTGAAATTAGGAAATACGGCTGTTACATATCTTGCTTTTTCAACACTTTCGGCAATGCCAATTCTTTCCCGTCTACATCTGGAAAATACAAAAATTTCCGATGCTGGATTGAGCCAGCTGAAAGGCCTGTCAAAATTAACGTACTTGAATCTGACAGGCACAAAAGTTACATCAAAAGGTCTATCAAAACTGAACGAGCTTCCGAGTTTAAAGAACCTCTATCTCTATAAGACGCTAAATCAGGAAGTCGCTGCAATAAAGCAGTTGAATGCTAAGATTAAGGCAGATACTGGTAATTATAGTTTGCCTTTTATTGAAACCGATACAATCAGGTTTTGAGCTGTTATTGGACCTGGCGGCTACACGATGAAAATCCGCGATCCAAATGGAATGCTCTTGTACAATTTAACAACTTGGCGACATAGACAAGTAATTTAAGGAAAATAAACAGGATATTTTAGCGGATAGGAAACGAGTATACAAAGGAGAATGCGGAAAAGGCTTTAGCGTAATATAAAATAGGAATGCTAAGGTGACGATTTCAAATAAAACCTTCATGACTTCGTAGACACCAACAGCAATGAAAGCAAACTGAAGGTTCTTTCTGGCCAATAAGATTAGACACTTTCAGAAAAAAGAGCAGCAGGAAATTTCCTGCTGCTCTTTTTACATCGCGATAAGCTGTTTTTATTTCGTGCCAGCATGTTCTAGTAATTCGATAGCATCGTAAAGGACACCTGCTTCACCTCTAAAAGTTCCTGAACCTTCTGGTTTATTATCTTTTGTGTACCATTCATAAAAACCTTTATTTTTGATAACACGGGCAAGCATCGGCTGTATTTGCTCATAAGCTTCCTGTTGAAAGCCATTTTTAACAAGCTGCTGAATCATACGACCACCAAACCAAGTCCAGTCCCCACCATTTTGATAACCGTAAGGATACATGCCCTTGTTTTTAAATGAACCTGCAGGATAAGTTGGGTACACGGTGAGTCCAATTGTTGCCGCACCAGCGTCTTTTACATTTTTAATCATTTTATCCAATGAAACTTTTATTTGCTCTTTGCTGAGTAAATTTGCCTCAATAGCGATAGCTGTTCCTCCATGATAATAGATTTGATTTTCATCAAAATCAGCCGAAAATGGAGAGCCTTTGATATAAATATGGGGAATAAACTTTTGGTTCTTTTCATCCCAAAGGTGTTTCATGGTGTTACTTGCTATGGAAGCTCTGATTTTTCCCCATTTTTCTTTTTTCTCAGGAAGTAGATCCATGTAGTTGTCAAGGGCGATCAAAAACATCGCATTGTCGTAGATGTCCAAAGCAATATGCGAATTTTCATCTAGATGTACACCCCAGTCATGCTCGGGTTGAACGTCGCCCCAATCAACCGTGGTTGCACCCCAAAGTAAACCATAAGTATCATTATAACGTTTGTCCAATAAAAATTGCAAAGCATGTTCCATGCGATCCTTTACAGTTGCATCACCAATTTTTTCATTGAGAAAAGCTTTGTCTTTAGTAGCAACGATATATTTATGTACCGCTTGGATCAAAGAAGACTCCTGGTCCGTTTCAACTGTATTTTTGTGTGCTGCATAATCAGGAGCTAAGGGACTAGTGATGGTATAATAGTCCGATACGCCATTTTTTAAGCTGGATTTTTTGACAAAACCATCGGCAATATTACCATCAGGACCTTGTAGCTTAAAAAACAAAGCTAATTGATCTTTGATCTGTTCATGGGGATGGACTTTTGTTGCTAAGGTGATAAATGTATTGTAATCTCTAATCCACACCTCACTGTATCCATCCCCCGCATTGAATCCACTTTTAATGACGTTCGTAGCCATATCTTTGACAAGATTGAAGCTGCTGTCTTTTTGGATGCTGTCCTGTAAATTGCTTGTCGAAACCTTACCGCCAGCATTTTGGCAGGACAGTAATAGGAGAGACGAAGATAACGCAAAAAATAGAGTTCTCATTGTGCTGTTAGTTTATAGTAAATGGTTTGATTAACATTTGGATTCTTTGACAAAAGATTGGATAACCTTTGCCTTATCGTTTCCTAAATTACGCAATGTATAGGATCCGGCAGCAGCAGGAACAGCAAAAGTCTCAGCATAATGAAAGACTTTCTTCATGCCATTTGCTGTCATCAGCTCAATTGCCTCCCCCTCCACAAGCATCATGATGTGACACTGTCCTTGTGTTTCAATTGCAACATCCTGATCGAATTCGTATCTAAAAACATCGTAGAAATGATCTTCATGCGTTGGCAAATGTATTCTTGTTGCTTGCGCATCAAGGGCTACTTCAGTGGGCTGAGCAAGCAGCGTGTTTTTTACGACATCACCTTTTCGGCTAAAATTGAGGTTGGCGAATGCTCTATCAATATTTAATGGGCGTGGTTTCCCATCTAAATCCGGACGCACCCAGTCGTACATTTTAAAGGTATAATTGTAAGGTGTTGCACTGATTTCGAGTACGAGATTATTCACGCCGGAAGAATGTACAGTACCATGTGGTATCAAATACAATTGGTGTTTCTTGGATTCGAATTTTTGAACGTATTGCTCGATATCCATGGCTGTTCCGGTATGGAAGCTCTCTTCTAAAGCTGAGCGAAATTTGTATGCATCAATGGATTGCTGAAAGCCCAGATACACTTGTGCGTCCTCTTTTCTATCAACGATATAGTATGATTCGTCCTGTGTGGAGTTTTCTCCAAATTCTGTTTTTGCATAGGCTGGACTAGGGTGACATTGAATGGATAGGTTGCCGCCATCAAAGGTATCCAGAAAATTGAAGCGTATCGGGAATTCAACATCGAAACGTTGCTGGGCATGACCAAGCACATTGGCACTTTCTTGAAACATCAATTGATCAAATGAAATTTCAAGTGTATGTCCATCTGCTTCGAGCAAAATGCCATTCTCAGGGACAATCATTTCGAAGGACCACGCATAGTTTTTGACATGCTGATCTATGCCTGAAAGGTGCTCTTTCATCCACTGTCCACCCCATACGCCGGGTTCAAAAGTTGGTCGTACGCGGAAGTAATTTTGGGACATGGCCAGCAAAGTAGCATGTAGATCCTTCCCTGTGATCCATGGTAGGTTTTGGGACGATTGTTGATCGGCAAGAATTTCGACACGGGAAAGGATAGACCTTTTATGTCTATTCAATATTTCCCAATCGACAAAATAGTAACGCTTGTAGGTTTCCTTTTGATTGGTCTGTGTTGAACAACCTAAGTTTAAAGCTTCTCCCGCACGCATACGTTGAATTAGCACGTTTTTGGGCAGATCAATAAACATCAGCTGACTAGACGTATCGACTAATGATGCTCCAGGGCCATAAAAGATGGTATACTCAGCTTGTATTGATTCGGCGTTTGCTCGTATGGTTTGAAGGTCCGCAAGCTTTTGGGTGTCAAAGTATTCAATGAGTTGAATCCCGGCCTTTTTTCCAAATAATGGATCGTCGCCACCGAGGTATGGTGCGACAAGCTCCTGGATCGCTGATTCAGTTTTTAAAGCTGAATCCATGGCAATAAATCGGGGAGTTACGCCCTGTTTTTCAAATTCTTGCTTTAGCTTGAGGATGATTGTAGCCCAGTCAACACCTACAAAACCATCAATGCTATGTATATTATGTGTAATGAGATGTGCAACAAGATCCGTGTAGGAATTTGATAGTGTTCCTTGAACCGGAAACGTCGGTGTGATTTCGTACTGAAAAGGTTTTGTTTGAGTATTAGAATACATATAATGTAATTTATTGCAAATGAATGATGTTGGATTAAGTCGCTTTTTGCTTACTTGTTTGTTGATTTTTTATTGTGCTTTTCAATCCAGAATTTTTCGATCTCTTCCAAAGGTTTGCCCTTTGTTTCCGGAAGGAATGCAAGTACAACAAGGAATGCGATGGCACAGAAAAATGCAAACAACCAGAACGTATAGCGGGCCCCCCAGGAAGCGAGTAGAATGGGTGTTAGTTGTCCCACGATAGCATCGGAAATCCACATCACCATAATACTGATACCCATGGCACGAGCCCGGATGGCATTTGGGAAGATTTCGGCCGCCACAACAAATTTTAGCGGGCCAATGGAAAAAGCAAAGAAAAATAAGAACGAAAGTATAGCGATAATCAATGCGATATTATTGACTTGACCTTGATTAAAAAGATATCCAGTAACCAGCAAACTCAGGGTAGCACCTACCGTTCCCAAAAGATATAAGGGACGTCTACCCCAATTGTCAACCTTCCAGATTGCGAAGAAAGTAAATAACACATTGGCGGCTCCAAAGAATAGTTGAGCATGATAGGAATTATTTAATGAAATACCAGATTCAAGCAATATGCTCGGACCATAGTAGACAATTGCGTTTATGCCACTGAGCTGTGAAAATAAAGGAAGGAATAAGCCCAATAGGAAGGCCTTGCGATAAATAGGCGAGAAGAGATCACGTAGATTTCCCTTCGAGGAAACGTTGCCGACCTCTTGTATATCCGATAGTCCTAATGCGCCACTGATCGCTGCAACTTCCGTGTTCCGCCCATTTTTAGATAGCCAACGTGGACTTTCAGGAATAAAGTAAACTTTGATACATAACAATAAAGCCGGTACTGCACCAATTAAAAACATAGTTCGCCAGAGTTCATTTTGCTGTGCGGAGCTATATTCGAGAATCAAATAATTGCTGATATACGCAAAAAGAATACCGAATGTAATAGCGAGTTGGTAACAGGTGACTGATCTTCCTCTAAATTTACTTGGCGATATTTCCGCGAGATATAAGGGCACAACGATTGAGGCTATTCCAACACCCAAGCCCCCAATGCTTCTACTTGCAATTAATATGCTATAAGAAGGACTGAATCCACAGCCAATTGCTGAGCATAAAAAGAGCAGGGCCGCAGTAACAAAGGCTGGTTTTCGGCCGTATTTATCTGTTAATGGTCCTGTGAAAAATACACCAACAATACAGCCTAGCAGGGCTGAACTGACAAAAACGCCCTCTTGAGCAGGAGATAGTCCGAAAAATTGCTTTACTAACGGCAATGCACCTGCAATTACAGCCATATCGAAACCGAAAAGGAGTCCTCCAAGTGAAACGATACATAAAATGATGATAAATCTCTTTGACATCTGCGGTTTATATTAATATGTATATACATGCAAACATATATCTATTTTTTTAATTATGCAAAAAATCTTATTTTAGCACAAGCAATCCAACTGATGAATTTAAAAATAGATCATAAAAGCCCTGTTCCGCTGCATATACAAGCAGAGAATCTGTTACGCGAATTAATTAAGCAGCCTGAATATATAGAGGGTAAGTTATTGCCCAACGAAATTGAATTAGCAAAAAGATTGGCAATTTCCCGTTCTACTTTGCGTTTGGCGATCAATAAACTAGTCTACGAGGAGTTGCTCATTAGAAAGAAGGGAATAGGCACGAAGGTGGCCAGTTCCAAATTTAGTTCCAAATCCAAGAATTGGCTGAGTTTCTCACAAGAGATGAAAAACCGAGGAATTGAGGTAAAGAATTTTGAGCTTCACGTCAGCTGGGTTGTTCCGGATAAAGCAGTCTCGAAGTTTTTTAATGTAGATGAGGACCAAAAGCTATTAAAACTAGAACGTCTGAGAGGAAAGAAAGATGACCCATTTGTTTATTTTATCTCTTACTTCCATCCGCGTATAGGTTTAAACGGCGATGAAGATTTTAAGAGACCTTTATATGAGATCTTAGAAGCAGATTATCATGTCGTTGCAGATCTTTCTCAGGAAGAGCTGGATGCAATGGCCGCAAATAAATTTATAGCTGATAAATTGGAGATTAATATCGGTGATCCTATTCTGTCCCGCAAGCGCTTTGTATTTGACCAATCTGGGAAGCCGATTGAATATAATTTGGGGTTCTACCGCGCGGAAAGTTTTACCTATACTGTCGAAAGCAGAAGAGATTATTAGGGAATTCACTCATCCTTTTTGAATGGATCAATTGGATGAGTGAATAGCTAATTTATTTATTCTTTTAATGATTCTTTTCCAGGGTAGTTTCAGCCCAGCTTTCTAGGAGAGCTATTGCTTTACTCAGCACGCCTGCTGAACCTTTGAATTTTCCTGATCCACTGGGTACGTTATTTTGATCATACCATTCGTAAAATCCTTTGTTTTTCACAACCCGATCGATCATCGGTTGGAGTTCGGTATAGGCTTCCGGATAGAAACCGTTTAAAACGAGTTGCTGGATCATCCGTCCGCCAAACCAGGTCCAATCACCACCATTTTGGTATTGGTAAGGCTGAGCCATTCCTCCGATGAAAAATCCAACTGGATAGGTTGGGTATAAGGTCAATCCAATACTCGGCATGCCAGATAACCGCACGTTTTCAAGCATTTGTTTGTTGACTGTTTTTATTTCTGAAGGTGTTAGTAGCCCCGCTTCTATAGCGATGGCGGTGCCGCCATGATAATGGATCGTATTTTCATCAAATCCTTTAGAAATAGGTGATGTCTTAGGGTATATGTGCGGAATGAATTTTTGTTTTTTCTTATCCCATAAAGAACGTCTACTGTTCGTTTCGAGACTCTTTTTTAATCCTTTCCATTCCACCTCCTTGGGAGAGTTGGGCTGGATTTCAATCAAGGTCTGCAATGCAATAATAAACATCGCGTTGTCATAAATATCGATTGCCTCATTGGAAAGTTGGTCATTCCAATCACAACCAAAGCTGTCGTTGGGCTGTACATCTCCCCAATCTGCTGTCATCGCACCCCAAAGTAGCTGATACTTTTGGTTGAACCGTTCCTTTTTCAGATAATCCAACATAAGTTGGATACGGTCTTTTACAGAAATTCCACCGATAGACTCTTCCAAGATACTGTAATCCTTTGTTTTTATTATGTATTTACCCAACAATTGGATGAGTGACGTTTCCTGGTCGGTTTCTACCGTGTTTTTAAAACCCACATGATCAGGAGCGTTTTTTGAATAGTAGGGTGTATCATCATGCCAGGTAAAGTCTTTCTTTAGTACATAGCCGTCTACCATTTCACCATTGGTCTGTTGCATCTTAAAAAATACTAAAATAGCCCCTCTAATGTCCGCTTGGGACCGCTCTTCCAATGCGGTTTCGATGAATGTATTGAGATCTCTGGCCCAAATTTGTGAGTAGCCACTTCCCGCATTGAAACCTTCTTTGATGACCTCTCGGGCAAGGCTGTCCACATATTTTAGGTTTTGATCCGCTAGAATGCTTTTTGCTAACTTAAGTTGCGCGATACGGTCGGGTTTTGTTTGTTGTGCTGATAGTTGGGTTCCGAGTAACAGAAGTATTAGACTAAAAAATGTGGTGTTTTTTTTCATTGTGGTTGTATTGTAATTAATTAGGATTGACAAGTGTACCTGTCAATCATTGGTATTTATTTCAACGTTAATTTGTATTTATTTCAGGCTTGTGATCGAAGATCAACCGTTCGATGTGTATTTTTTTGAATTTATTTACTGGTTATATTTTAATATGTATGTACAATCAAAGTTATGGAAAAATGTCAGTATTTAAGCTTTAATAGTGTTTTATTTGATTAGTATTTAAAATTTTACAAATCTAGGCGTTGCGATGCAATCTGTTAAGTCGTTAAATTAAGTAATAAAATCTAACTCATGTTTATACATACTCTATTTTTTTGTAAGTTTGCTGTAGAATCTAATTGAGAACAATGTTAAAGCGTATCATTTATTATTTTTGTAGTTTATTTGTGAGTACGGCAGCTGTTTCCGCACAGCAGAAAACAGATTTGACCGTTTTTGTAAAACCTAATATTGGATCCGTCCATAGTCGGTATTTCTTTTATACACCAGCAGCCGTACCTTTTGGAATGGCTAAGCTCGCTCCGAGCACAAATGGAAGCTATGGGAACAAGTCGGGCTGGGAGGCCGTGGGTTATGACGATAGGCATACCTCAATAGAAGGCTTTGCTAATTTTCACGAATTTCAGGTAGGCGGAGTGGTATTTGCACCATCCGTCGGAAAATTGAAGACAATGCCCGGTCAACTTG